>NZ_JAFRFW010000153.1:0-1873 GCF_017434145.1 Saccharopolyspora sp.
GGACCTGCACCGGATCCGGACTCGTTGTGGCGTCCGCAGCGCGTCAGGTATTTTTGACGCGCCTCGGTGTGAACCGTACGTGCGGGCACCTAGCGTGTCAAACATTCAAGACGGTACTGTCGTACATGCTTGACACAAGCTCGGGGGGTACGGATGGGAGGCGTCGTGATGGCTGAGGCGGATGACGCACGCGAGGCGTTCGCCGCGCGGCTGCGCGAGCTGATGGACGCAGGAGTTCAGGACAGCGGCAAACCGTGGACGATCCCCGCGGTGGCCACGGCGCTGACCGAGCGCGGATACCGGATCTCGCGCCAGCACCTGTCCGGTCTGGTGAACAAGCACCACGCGCCCGCGTGGGACCTGGTGCGCGCGCTCGCGGACCTGTTCGGCACCACGACCGACTCGTTCACCGGCCGCGGCGATTCCGGGCGAGGGGTTCCCGACGAGCTCCCGGTCCTGCTCAACCGGGCCGGTGAGCTCCCGGAACCGGAGCGCAAGCAGGTCGCCGACTTCATCCGGTTCCTGCACCAGCAGCGCGGTTCATCCGGCTGAGCAGGGGGCTCGGCACCGGCCCCGGACGAGCGCGAGCGGAGGGACGATGGTCAACGGTTCGCCCAGCGGATGGCGGCGCAGGCGCGAGGAGAGCAGGCTGCGCCGCGAACTGCGCCAGATCATGCGACGCGCCCGGATCGACAGCCCGACCAGCATGACCGAGGTGTGCGAGCGGATCTCGAAGATCTGGGAGGCGCCGATCGTCGCTGCGCCGTTCGACCTCCCGGCGGCAGGCCCGTTCGGGCTCACCGTCCGCTACGCGCCCGATCCGGACGACCCCGGCGCGTTCTACATCCTTTACCAAGCCGTCGCGACCGCGCTGCACCAGGAGCACGTCATCGCCCACGAACTCGGGCACGTGCTGGCGAAGCACCCGCTCAAGACGGTGCGCGACCTCAGCGAGATCGACCCGGACGACAGCGCCGGGGCGCTGCGCCGGACCTCCTACACGACCGGGATCGAGCGGGAGGCCGAGACGATCGCGACGCTGCTGCTCGGCAACGCGGCTGCCCAATCCGGCGTGGCGCTGCCGTCGGCCAGCGACCGGGCGCGCAGCGTGCAGCGCGCCCTCGGCGATCGGGTCGACTGGCTGTGAAGGTCATCGACTACCTGGAACTCGCGCTGACCGCGTGGTTCGCCTACCGGCTCGTGCGCAGTCCGCAGGACCGCGGGCTGCGCGTGATCGTCATCGCGCTGCTGGCGATGCTGCTGGGCGAAGGGTTCGTGATCGCGGCGCTGCGCGTGCTCAGCGCCGAGCTGATCACGCCGGGGCTCGGCAAGGTCGTGCAGAACTGCTCGCTGGCCGTTGGCTTCTGCGCGGTCATGGTGTTCTTCCTGCTCTCGGCTTCGGGAACGCGGTTCGACAGCGGGCTGCACAAGCAGCGGCTGCCTGCGCGGGTGTGGTGGGAAAGCGCCGTGGTCTTGGTGGTGTGCGCGGTGCTGGCGGTGGCGATGGCCCGCACCCCCGCGCCGTTGCAGGAAGGCGCCTACCCGAGCAGCGGCCGGTTGCAGGACGCCGCGCTCGGGCGGCCCGAGGTGGTCGCGTTCTACCTCGTCGCGGTCGGCTACTTCGCTTACGCCGCCACTTGCTCCGCGGTGTGGGCGGCCCGCTACGGGCGCGAGTCCAGCGTGCGCGCGCGGATCGGACTGTGGATGGCCGCCGCGGGCATGGTGCTGTTCGGCGTCGCCTCGGCGTGCCGCGGCCTCTACGTCGGCTTGCGCGGACTCGGGATGACCGCGCCCGCCCCGGTGACCAACGTTGCGACGGTGCTGATCGACCTCGGCGCGACGTTGTGGATCGCGGGCCTGCTGGCCGTGGGGA
>NZ_JAFRFW010000154.1:0-6998 GCF_017434145.1 Saccharopolyspora sp.
AGTACTACCACTCACCATCATCGGCACGCTGTTGAGTTCTCAAAGAACACACCCACACCAGAACCCCAGCACCAACCAGGCACCAAAACCCCGGGGAGTCATCTCTTCGTCTTGCTGATGTTTCAAACTCTAGCAGGCCCGTACCCCGCCGGTTTCAGGGGGGTCACCTCTCGGTCACCCGCGCTGAACCGGCCCACGGTCGATCCTGCTTTGAAGTTCTCCACCGCCCGCGGCCTTTCGGCTCCGGACTCCGTCACCGCCCGGTCCGTTTCGTTTCCGGCCCGTTCCGCGCTGACGGAGAGAAACTTACAGGCCCCGGAAAACATCGTTGAAACCGCCCCCCACCTGATGCTGAAACTGCAGGTCACGTCGGGCGATCACGGCATCACCCGGATGGAGGCTTGCGAATGGCCCGTCGGATGAGCCCGCAGGGGCGCCCCACCTTCGGGTGATCACCGAGCGTTCCGCGATCGATCGCGCCCGCGCGCCGGTAGCGTCGATCGTCGACCAAGAGGGCCGACCGACAGGACGGGGGTAAGCGGTGGACTCGACACCGATCTACACGGAGTTGCAGGAACAACTCATCGCCCCGGAGGCGACCAACTGGAGTCTGAGCGCTCCCCCCGAGTTCGCCGCGGCGCTGGCCGAGAACGCCGAGCCCGCCGTGACCGAAGCCGAACCGGCGAAGCACCACAACTCCAAAGGCCGCGGCAAGAAGCGCAGGCACCGCGCCGACGACTGAGTCCGCGGCGAGCTCGCACACGCGCGCCCGCGCGAGAACGGACCGCGCGAACGAGCACGGGCCGGGAACGAACACTGGGAACAAGAAGAACCGCATCGCGGAAGACCCACGATGCGGTTCTTTGCGTCTTGCCGTCGGTTCGGCCTGCGAACCGGTCATGACGCCCGGCCGCTGCGGTACCGGGACCAGGAGCGGAAGTCAGTCCACCGCGGACGAGAATTGCGGCAACGACACCGCCGGGACCGCCGCGGTCTGCCCGTCGTCCTGCTGATCCTCGTCCCGCTGCCCGCGCTCATCGCGCTGCGGCAGGGAGGCGGCGGGAGATTCGACGACCTCGGTTTCCGGTTCGTCGGTTCCCGGCTCGGCGTCCTGCTGCTTGCTGAGCCGATCCTTGGTGCGTTGCGCGGCGCCCCGGATCTCTTCGGTGAGCGCGCGGTTCGCCTGGCGGGCCGCGCGTTCTTCGCGTTCGTGGCGTTTGCTCGGTGCGGCGCGTTCTTGTTCCCGCTCCTTGCCGGGCACCGTCGCCCGCTCGATGTAGCGAGCCAACAGCGTCCGCAACCGCCGCGCATGTTGCTCGCTCAGGTCGATTTCGTAGGTCACGCCGTCCAGCGCGAAAGTGACGGTCTGCTGGGCTGGCGACCCGTCAATGTCGTCGACGAGTTCGACCTGAATCCGCTCGGCCATGATCACCTGTCTCGGGAACGTGCCCCGTCTCGATCCGCGACACCTGCAGGCGAGACACCTGCGACCCTGACCAACGTTGTAGCACGCAGCATCGCTGTTGTCTCGCGGTCAACGATAGAACAGCACCACCGGCGGTTGAGAACCGCCGTGCGGGGGCACGTGGTCCTCGAGCCGTTCGACTCCCAGGAGCCGACAGCCACCCGGAGGCGGGGCCGACGGGCGAACCACCCGAGGCCACGGTAGCCGATCGCCGCGAAATCGAGAAAGTAATATGCAGCACAAGCAGCCGAGTAGCGGATCCAGGTAGCGCAGCCGCGCACCCGGGACCGGGGTGGCACATTTTCGCAACAATCGTTTATTGTTCCCCCGCTCTTCGTCGTAAGCTCTTGCGCGAAGGCCAGGAAAAACGAACCGGGAATCGAGGGTTTACCAGTGGCGCAGAAGGTCACAGTGCAGCTCGTCGACGACGTCGACGGGTCGGAAGCGGAGTCGACGGTCGAGTTCAGCCTGGACGGCGTCGACTACACCATTGACCTGTCCGCCGACAACGCCGCCCAACTGCGGGACTCGCTGGCGTCGTACGTCTCCCACGCGCGCCGCACCGGCGGCCGGAAGCGGACGGGCGGCAAGGCGGGCAAGTCCCCCTCCGCCGCACCCACCGCGGCGGATCGGGAGCGCAACCAGGCCATTCGGGAATGGGCGCGGACGCAGGGGATGCAGGTGTCGGATCGGGGCCGGATTCCCTCGGAGATCGTGGAAGCCTACGACAAGGCCAAGTGAGGCACCCGGGATGTTGCGAGGGCCGCGGCGGACCGGAACATTTCGCCGCTAGCCGCGCGCGAACCTCGCAACATTCCGCCCGCTGCCGCGAACTCGCACCCGGGTTCTCGGCGGCCGCCGGGAATGGCCGAAACGAGCGGCTCGGCAGATCTCCCCGCAACCGGGTCCCGGCCGGGTTGGCCACGTAACATGCCGGGCATCCCGGAAAGGAGAGGCGAGCAGCGGTGGACTACGTGGTGACGGCCGAACTGGAACCGCCGGCGGCGGTCAAGGAACTCGACGCCTTGCAGCAGCAAGGTGTCGTCGCGCTGCTGGATCGCAGACTCGCGCTGGTGGAGGGCGTCACCGGTCCGGAAGAGACCGACATCGACGTGCTCGACTTCCGGATCTCCACCCAGCCGGACCGGGCGAACGTGGTGCTGGTGCTGGACGCCCCCTCGCTGGCCGCGGCGGAATGGGCGGGCGCGACGGTGCTCGACGAGCTGCTCGGCGAGATCGAGCAGCTGTCGTCGTGGACGGTGGCCGACTCGTCGGTGCGCATCACCGAGGACGAGTTCAACCAGAGCCTCGCAGGGGCCGACGAACTCACCGCGCCGGACAGCGCCTCCAGCGAGCTGCAGGCCGCGGTCGAGGAGGCGCTGGAGTCCTCCTCGGCGGAACCCGCTTGGGAGACCGAGCGCTGGCGGGACACCTTGCTGGAATGCGCCGGTCGGCTGCGCGCGTTCGGGGCGGAGGCGTTCACCCCGGAAAGCACCGGCGCTGCGGAAGACGCCGCCGCGGGAAAGGCCGAGCTGGCCGCGGGCGCGCTGATCCACGCGGTCCGGGTGGTCACCGACGAGATCTTCTACGACGAGCTGTCGCTGGCGATCAACAACGCCACCGTGGACGAAGCCGCCGGCCTGCTGGTGCTCGAAGAACTGCCGCCCTGCTACGACCAGCGTTACGACTCGACCTTCGCGCGCGCGTTCCTGCTCTCGTCCGCCGCGGTGTCCGAGCGGCTGGCCGCGACGGAATGGGTGCCGCCGCGCTGCGTCGCCGAGGCGCTGGCGCTGCGGCTGATCGTGCACGAGGCGCAAGTGCTGCTGGAAGCCGCGGAACTGCTGGAGTGGGCCGACAGCGCACCGATCTTCGCGAAGTTCACCGCGGCCGCGTTCACCAGCACCGCGCACGAAGAGCTCTACGACGTCGACGTGCAGCTCGACGACAGCGCCGAGGAGACGTTGACCGCGGACGTCGAAGCCGGGCTGCGCGAGCGCGGCCTGTCGTTCGACAAGTGGTTCAGCCCCGCGGCGGGCACCGGCGCGCTGCACCCCTACTTGCATTTCCTCTGAAACGCGAACCGCCCGCCGGACGCGGTGTTCCGGCGGGCGGTTCGCGGTCGGCTCAGCTCTGCTGGCGCACGGCGTGCGGTGGCACGGTGCAACCGATGAGGCTGGCGTCGTCGATGGTCTGCGGCTGGTACTTGCTGTTCGGCAGCGCGTCCAGCATCACGTTCGTCGGGTCGTCCACCGGATCGGCGCGGCCGAACAGGAACGACCACTCGTGCTCGTCGGAGCCGAAGTAGGTCACCGTCTCGAACACCGACCGGAACCGGTTGTAGGACCGGATCAGCGTCTCGTTACGCCAGATCGTGGGGCAGCCCGCCTGGAACGCGACGACGCCGCCCGGTGCGAGCACGGTTTGGCAGCGTTGCAGGAATTCCAGGCCGTAGAGCCGGTTGTGCTGCCCGTCGGCGTCCTCGGCCTGCTCGTCCGGCAGATCCACCACGACGAGGTCGTAGCCCTCCGGCGGGGCCTGGTCCAGGAAGCTCCAGCCGTCGGCGTAGTGCAGGGTGATCGGACCTTCGCCGCGTTCGAGCGCGGGCAGGTCCTGCGCGCGGTAGCCGTAGGGCAGGTGCTCGGCGCAGCGGCGGACGCACTCCTGGTCGATGTCCACGTGGTCGACGCGGGTGGCGCCCGCGGCGACCGCGAGCTCGCTGACCACGCCTTCGCTGGAACCGATGATCAGCACCTGGTCCAGCTTGCCTGCCAGCAGGAATCCGGGGACCACCATCGCCTCGTGGTAGACCAGCTGCGAGAACTCGGTGCTCTGCCGGTCGTCGTCGCAGAACAGCGAGGCGCCCTGCCCGGTGCGGCCGATCAGCACGTGCTGGTAGGCGGTGTCGCCCTCCCACAGCACTTCGTCGACCCGCCAGAGCCTGCGCATGTCGGCACCCAGGGGTTCGCTGACCCAGCGTTGCCCGTCGAGTTCGATCAACGGTGCTCCTCCTCGAAGATGTCGCCCGCGTTGGGGGAGGGCGCCCGGTGGGGCGGAGAACGCGCCCGGCGGGACGAGTGTGGCAGAGCGCGCCGCGCAGGTGGGGTGTTCGGCCGCGGCGCGCCAGGATGTCGCGCGCGCCCGGCCCGGACCGCTGCGCGTGCCGGGCGCCGGCGCGCCGCATCGTATGTCCATTGTGGAGCGTTGCTCGCCGGCCCACGCTGCGGCGGGCCGGCGAGCACCGGTCACGACGCCAGTTCTTCCGGGTAGTCGCGGCCCCGGCGGATCGTGCGGGTGTTCACCGACTCCGGCCGCAGCGCCTCGGCGAGCAGTTCCACCGCGCGTTCGGGTTGCGCGGTGTGCCCGCAGGTGAACACGTCGATGAAGATCGAGCCCTCTTCGGGATAGGTGTGCAGCGAGGCATGGGATTCCGACAGCAATGCCAGCACCGTGACGCCTTGCGGTTCGAACCGTTTGGCGATCACTTCGCACACCGTGGCCTGCGAGCGGCTCAACGCACTGTGCAGCGTGTCCCTGAGGAACTGCTCGTCGTCGAGTAGCTGCTCGGCCACGCCTTCGAGCTCGGCGAGGACGTGCTGCCCGGTGAACAGACCGACGGGCTGCAGGGTTCCGGCATCAATCGACATCTATCGACCTCCCAACATTTCACAGATTTCGCCTGGTGAACGTGTTTCGGTAGCTACCGCTGCGGCCGGGCGGGGCCGCAGCGGTCAGGGTCGCTCGTGCCCGTCGATGCAATAAGTGGGCAGCGGCGGGAAACCGTTGAACCCGACCGAGGCGTAGCTGGCCGTGTAAGCGCCTGCGCTGAGCAGGTCCACGACATCACCGTCGCGCAGCGTGCGCGGCAGCTCGTAGCCCGCGCGCTGGTACAGCACGTCGTCGCCGTCGCAGGTCGGTCCGGCCAGCACGACCGGGCCGGCCGGGTCGCCGTCGCGGGCGGTGCGCAGCCGGTAGGTGATGGCTTCGCCCTCGGTCTCGGCGAGCCCGTTGTAGCGGCCGACGTCCAGGTAGACCCAGCGCCGGTCGCTGCCGGTCTCCGCGGCGACCAGCACGACTTCGCTGCGCAGCACGCCGGCGTCGCCGACCAGGAAGCGGCCGGGTTCGATCAGCAGTTCCGGGCGCTGCGCACCGAATTCGCGGTCCAGCGCCTGTTCGATGCGCTCGGCGTAGTCGGCCAGCGGCGGAGCGGATTCGGTGTATTCGGCGGGAAGTCCGCCGCCGAGGTTGACCATCCGCAGCGCGACACCGCGCTGCGCGGCGCCGTCGAAGACTTCGCGGGCGGCGCGGATGCCGTGCTCCCACGCGGCCGCGTCGTGCTGCTGCGATCCGATGTGGAACGACACCCCGCAGGGGTCGAGGCCGAGTTCGGCGGCGCGGGCAAGCAGCCGCACCGCGGTTTCCGGTGGGCAACCGAACTTGCGGCCGAACGGGGTGCGCGATCCCTCGTTGTCCACGAACACGCGGCAGAACACCTGCGAGCCCGGCGCGGCTTCGGCGATCTTGGCGAGGTCGGCGTCGCTGTCGGTGGCGAACAGCCGCACGCCCTGCTCGTAGGCGCGGGCGATGTCGGCGCGCTTCTTGATGGTGTTGCCGTACGAGATCGATTCCGCGGCGGCGCCGTGCGCCAGGCACAGGTCGATCTCACCGGGGCTGGCCACGTCGAACGAGCTGCCCTGCTCGACCAGCGAGGAGACGACTTCGGCAGTGGGATTGGCCTTGACCGCGTAGCAGATCCGCGCGTCCGGCAGCGCCTCGCGCAGCTGCGCGTGGCGTTCGCGCACGACCGCCAGGTCCAGCACCAGGCACGGGGTCGGGAGTACCGCGCGGTCCAGGTGTCCCCGGATCCGTTCAGCTGAACGTGCCGCGCTTCCGGCGACGGTCTCGTCGCTCGGGCGGTCCGTCACACCGGTGGTGGCGGACAGGTCGGTCAATCCCGTTACCTCCGTGTTCCGCGTGGCCTCGCGTGGTTTCCGGGTCCGGTCGACGCAGCGGGGCGCTGCGTGCCGACCAAGCAGAGTACCGGTCCGAGCTGCGGATTACGAACCGTTCGGGTGACTTCCCCCGGTCGTCGGAGTGGATTGTGACCACTCCCACGACTCACCCGCGGCTCGCGGCGGCGTCTTCGGCCGCGAGCCCGAGCGCGAGGTGGAAGTCCACTCGGGTCGAGAAGTTCCCGAGGTCCCTGCCGGTGATCCGCTCCACCCGCCCGATCCGGTACCGCAGCGTGTTCACGTGGATGTGCAAGCTCCCGGCGCAACGCGACCAGGAGCCGCCGCATTCCAAGAACATCCGCAGCGTCCGGACGAGATCGGCGGCGTGCGCCGCGTCGTAGGCGAACAGCGGCCCGAGCACCCGGTCCCGGTAGGACGTTCGCAGCTCGGCGGGCACCGCGGCCAGCAGCGCGCGGTGCGTGGCGAGTTCGTCCGCGGGCACCACCGAGTTGCGCGGGGCGCGTTCGGCGAGCTGCAGCGCGTAGCCGGCTTCCTCCACTGCGGCGCGGAGGTTGCCCGGGTCG
>NZ_JAFRFW010000155.1:0-8361 GCF_017434145.1 Saccharopolyspora sp.
CGCCGTCGCCGACGTAGTGCTTCGCGGTCGCCAGCACCGAGGACGGCGAACCGCCCAGGCGCTCGCCTTGCAGCCCGGTGACCGCGCTGCTCATCGCCGATGCCTGCTGCGGCGTCTCGCCGAAGGATTCGTAGGTGCGGCCCCAGCGGTCGTCGCGCGCCACGCACAGGCAAGGTGCGAAGTCCCAGTCGATGCCGGTGGCGGCGACCTCTTCGGCCGTCGCCGCGCCGATGCGCCGCACCAAGTCCGGGTCCGCGGTCGCGCCGAGCCCGATGTTGTGCGGGTAGATCGTCGCGCCGTGCACGTTGTTGTGGCCGTGCACCGCGTCCACGCCGTAGAGCAGCGGAATTCCCAGCGGCGTGGCCAGCGCCGCGCGCTGGTACTCGTCGTACATGTCCGCCCAGGCTTCGGCGGTGTTCGGCTCGGGCGCGGAACCGCCGCCGCTGAGCACCGAGCCGAGGCGGTACTGCGCCGCTTCCTGCGGCCCGGCGGCGACCCGCTCGGACTGCACCATCTGCCCGAGCTTGTCGTCCAGCGACATCCGCGACATCAGGTCCTGCACGCGTTCCGGCACGGGTGCGGCCGGGTCGCGGTAGCCGGGCTGCTCGGTGACCGCGGGCGTGAAACCGGCGGTGAGCAGCGCGGCCGCAGCGAGGCCGGTCACGGTCAGCGATGTCCGCAAACGTCGGCCCCGCATCGATCCTCCTCATCGAGAACGCATGTTCCGGGCGATTCCGCCATTCCGAACGTTAAGGAACGGTTCCCCGCGTTTCTTCCGCCGAACGGCCGCACCGGACTCCGGGAATTTCCCAACCGCATTTCCGCGGACGATCCGCGAGGATCGACCGCTGCACCTGCGAGGACGGCGAACGGTCCTTCTGGAGGAATGGCGGATCATCGGCAGCCACACTTTCGGCCGTGGCCGGGGTGCGCGCGCGGCGCTTAACCTGCCGGAAGATCATCGGAGGTGGCCGTGCCGGAAAAGTCGAAACGGCGGGGCGTGCTGCGCGCGCTGCTGTGCCCAGCCCTGCTGCTGCTCACCGCGACACCCGCGGTCGCAGCACCGGCCGCCCCGGCCCAACCGGAGCCGGTGCGCGAAACGGTGTGGGTGGACACCGGCCTCGACAACGACGGCGACGGCGCGACCGACCGGGTCGCCGCCGACATCGTCCGCCCGCCGACGGACCGGCCGGTCCCGGTGATCATGGATGCGAGCCCCTACTACTCCTGCTGCGGCCGCGGCAACGAGGACGAGCGCAAGACCTACGACGAGCAGGGCCGCCCGCAGGGTTTCCCGCTGTTCTACGACAACTACTTCGTGCCGCGCGGCTACGCGACGGTGCTGGTGGACCTGGCGGGCACGAACCGCTCCGAAGGCTGTGTGGACGTCGGCGGCGAGTCCGACGTGACCTCGGCGAAAGCCGTCATCGACTGGCTCAACGGGCGCGCGAAGGCTTACCGAAGCCCCACCGGCGGCACTGAGGCGGACGCCGGCTGGTCCACCGGCGACACCGGCATGATCGGCAAGTCCTACGACGGCACGATCGCCAACGGCGTCGCCGCGACCGGTGTGGAGGGCCTGCGCACGATCGTGCCGATCGGGGCGATCAGCTCCTGGTACGACTACTACCGCTCGGACGGCGTCAGCTTCGGAACCGACCCGCGAGGGCTCGCCGAGAGCGTCGAGGAGGGCGGTGGCCGACCGGACTGCGGCCCGGTCAAGCAGCGGCTCGACGAAGGCGCACCGGCCAACGGCGACACGACGCCGATGTGGCGGCAGCGCGACTACGCACCGGACGCGGGCGAAGTCCGGGCCAGCGTGTTCGCCGTGCACGGGCTGGGCGACCTCAACGTCAAGACGATCCAGTTCGGGCAGTGGTGGGACGCGCTGGCCGCGAACGACGTGCCGCGGAAGGTGTGGCTGAGCCAGACCGGCCACGTCGACCCGTTCGACTTCCGCCGCGCGGAGTGGGTCGACACGCTGCACCGCTGGTTCGACCACTACCTCAAGGGCGCGGACAACGGCGTCGAGCACGAACCGGCAGCGAGCATCGAACGCGCCCCGGACGAGTGGTCCGACGAACCCGGCTGGTCCGGCGAGACCGCCGCGCCGACCACGCTGCACCCGGCTCCCGGCGAGGCCCCGGGACTGGGCGGGCTCGGCGTCGCGCCCGCGGACGGCCAGGAGTCGTTCACCGACGACGGACGCAGCACCGAGTACGACTGGGCCGAGCATCCGGATCAGCCCGCGGCGAACCGGACGCTGTTCACCTCAGCGCCGTTGCAGCAGGACATGCGGGTCGCGGGCACCGGATCGGTGTCGGTGCGCGCGACGCCGGGCACCTCCAGCGCGCACCTGTCGGCGATGCTGGTCGACTACGGCCCGGCGACCACCCGCGACGCGCTGGGACCGGGCGAGGGCATCCGCACCCTGGACACCGAGTCCTGCTGGGGCGCGAACCGCCCCGGTGACGACGCCTGCTACCGGGACACCGAAGCCACGAAGTCCGATGTGGACTACCAGATCGTGGCGCGCGGCTGGGCCGACCTGGCCAACCACGAATCGCTGTCGCAGGAGACCCCGTTGCAGCCGGGGAATCCGTACGAGATGACGTTCCGGCTGGGCACCACCGATCACGTCGTGCCTGCGGGGCACCGGCTCGGGTTGATCGTCGCGGGCACCGACGGATCCACGATCCAGCCTCCCGAGCAGCCCGGACGGGTCGATCTCGGGCTGGCGGGCACCTCGGTGTCGGTGCCGGTCGTCGGCGGCCCCGCGGCCGCGACCGCGGCCGGCCTGGCGGAGCAGCCCAGCAGCGCCCCGACCGTGCGGCCGGACCGCACCCCATCCCGCCCGACACCCCGCATCAACGGCGACACCCCGGAGTGAAGGACTCCTTCGCCGCGATAGGCCGAACGACGGTCCCCATCGCTCACCTCCCATCCACACCGAAACCGACACGCACGCGCACCACCCGACCGGTGCCGATGGACTCCTCGGCCCCGATGGGCTGGGCTACGGTCCCCGTCACCACTCGATGGCTCCGGTCCGGGAGCTGCGCGAACCGCACCCGAACCACCCTCTAGAGTCGGGCCGTGCGTTTCGTGCTGGCCTCCGCCTCCCCCGCCCGCCTGTCCGTGCTGCGCGCCGCCGGGATCGAACCGGTCGTGCGGGTCTCCGGGGTGGACGAGGACGCCGTCGCCGCCGCGCTGGTCGATCCGGAACCCGCCGAGCTGGTCACCGCGCTGGCAGCGGCCAAGGCCGAAGCGGTCCGCGCAGGCGAGCAGGACGCGGTGGTCGTCGGCTGCGATTCGATGCTGTCGATGCACGGCGAGGTCGTCGGCAAACCGCACGATCCGGAGGTCGCGGCCAAGCGCTGGCGGCAGATGGCCGGCGGCACCGGCGAGCTGCTCACCGGTCACGCCGTGCTCAAGCTGAGCGGCGGCGAAGTCGTCGCCCGCGCCCAGGCGCACCGCACGACCGCGGTGCGCTTCGCCGAACCCACCGAGGCGGAGCTGGACGCCTACCTCGCCAGCGGTGAGCCGCTGCGGGTCGCGGGCGGGTTCACCCTCGACGGCCTGGGCGGCTGGTTCGTCGAAGGGATCGACGGCGATCCGTCCAGCGTGATCGGCATCAGCCTGCCGCTGACTCGCGGGCTGCTCGCCGAGGTCGGCGTCCGCGTGACCGACCTCTGGACGTCCGGGACCGCGTGACCATCGGTGTGCGCACGGGTGAACGTGAGCACAATTCGGTTACCGCGGGATGGCGTGGGCGCTCGACCGGGTTACAACTGTCCGCGATGGGAAATCACCGGCATCTGACCTCTCGGCTGCACGTCGATCTGCGACGGCAGGCCAGCAGCGTCTGTCGCTGACCGTCCGCGCCCGGCCGTTCCCCTCGCGAGCGGTCCCGGCCTGATCCGCGCGACCCGCCGATCAGCCGCCCTCCCGGAATCCCCCGCGGCGATCTCCGCCGCACGTCCGCTCAGGAGACCCCTGTGTCCACCACTCCCGCGCCGAAGAGGCGACCGCGCTTCAACCCGCGAGCGTTCGCCGTCGCGGTCGTCGCATCACTCGTGCTCGGCGCCGTGCTCGGCTGGATCGCGAAGAGCACCGGCGCGAAATGGCTGATCACCGCGATGGACACCGTCGGGTCCACGTTCACCAAGCTGCTCACGTTCACCGTGCTGCCGTTGATCTTCACCGCGATCGTGGTGGGCATCGACAGCCTCCGCAGCGTCGGCGGCGGCAAGCTCGCCGCCCGGCTCGGCGGCAAGACCGCGATGTGGTTCGCGATCACCTCGCTGATCGCGGTGGTCATCGGGCTGGCCGTGGGCAGGTTCGTGCAGCCGGGCCAGGGCCTGGTGCTGGAACCCGACCCGGAGCGGCTCTCCGCCATCGGGCAGAAGACCCAGGGGTCCTGGCTGGACCTGCTCACCGGGCTGGTGCCGGAGAACCTGGTCAGCGCGTTCGCCGACGGGCAGACGCTGCAGGTGGTGTTCGTCGCGCTGATCATCGGTGCGGCCGCCTACAGCCTCGGCGACCGCGCGAAGCCGTTCGTCGAGTTCAACCGCTCGCTGTTCGAGGTGATCCAGCGGGTGCTGGGCTGGATCATCCTGCTCGCGCCGCTGGGCACGCTCGGGTTGATCGGCAACGCGGTGGCCACCTACGGCAACGAGTTCTTCGCCCCGCTGCTGAAGCTGATCGGGGCGACGTACCTGGGCTGCGCGCTCGTGCTGTTCGTGGTCTACCCGGTGCTGCTGCGGTTCGTCGCGCACATCAGTCCCCGGACCTTCTTCGCGAAGGCGTGGACGGTGCTGCAGTTCGCCTTCGTGTCCCGCTCGTCCAGCGCCACCCTGCCGCTGAGCAGGCAGACCGCGGAGAACCTGGGCGTGCGCGGTTCCTACGCGAACTTCGCGGTTCCGCTGGCCACGACCACCAAGATGGACGGCTGCGCAGCCGTCTACCCGGCGGTCGGGTCGATCTTCATCGCGAACCTGTTCAACATCCACCTCGGCCCGGTGCAGTACCTGACGATCGTGCTGGTCGCGGTGTTCGGCGCCATCGCCACGGCCGGGGTCACCGGCTGGTTCACGATGCTGACGCTGACCCTGAGCGCGCTCGGCTTCCCGCCCGAGGTGGTGGCCACCGGCATCGCCATCGCCTACGCCGTCGATCCGATCATGGACATGATGCGCACGATGACCAACGTGGCCGGGCAGATCGTGGTGCCCGCGGTCGTGGCACGCGGCGAAGGACTGATCGACGACGAGGTGCTGAACTCCCCGAGCGAGCCGCCGCTGCTGTCCCGCAGCCCTTCGGGCGCCGAGGCCTAGGGCCTGGCGAACAGCGGGAAAAATCGGTGTCGCGGAGTTCTCCGGCTGCGCGCGACGCCGCCTACGATGGCGGTGTGGGCAGCGGACGGAACCTTCGGGTGGGCGATGCCGAACGGGAAACCGCGATCAAGGCGCTGGGCGAGCACCTGACCGCGGGGCGGCTGGACGTCGGCGAGTACGACCAGCGCTGCGCCGACGCCGCCGCGGCCCGCTTCCAGTCCGACCTGCGGGCCCTGTTCGCCCACCTGCCGAACATGGTTTCGCCGCCGCACGCGCAGGCACCCGAGCCGCCTCGCCGCCGTCCGGTCGGCCGCATCCCGCTGGGCATCGTGCTGCTGCTGGTCTGCGTCGTGGGGGTGCTCAAGCCGATCCTGCTGCTGCCGCTGGCGGCCGCGGCCGCCGCGCTCGTCCTGCTGATGCGCCGCTGACGACTCGCGCGTGGCGCAAGTTCACCCGGAGCCGACGGCGCGTTGGTTACGGTGAGTGCCATGCACAGCTCGCGGACCCCGACTCGACGGGCGCGCACGGCCGCGCAGTGGGGCGGTGTGGTCGCCGCGGGAATGCTCACCGTTTCCGGTTGTGGCCTGCTGCGCTCGGAGAACACCGCGGAAACGACAGCTCCCCCACCGCCGCCGCCCGCACCGCCGACCACCAGCGCCCCGGCCCCGCTGCCGCCGCGGCCGTTCGAGATGAACATGGCCGGCGTGGACCCGTGCGACCTGCTCACCGAACAGCAGCGCGGGCAGCTGGGCTTCGACCGCGAACCGCTGGCCGACGCCGAGGCCGGTTTCGGCGACGCGCCCACTTGCAGCTTCCGCAACACCACGGCGAAGGTCGGCGCGCGGCTGTCGCTGATCACCACCGAGTCCATGGACGTGTGGACCGACGACACCGCGCAGGTGCAGGCGACTCCCGTGGTGCTGGGCGGCTTCCCGGCGCTGGTCATCAAGACCCCGGACCTGGACATGGCCTGCAACGTCGCGGTCGACGTCGCCGCGGGGCAGCACTTGGACGTGCTCTACCGCGACGACGGCGGCCAGCCGGCGCCGCCGCTGGACGCGCTTTGCGCGGGGGCGCAGCGGGTCGCCGAGAACGCGGTGGCCTCGCTCGCCGATCCCGCACCGCCGACCTCCGAGGAGACCTCCACCTCGGAATCGTCGTCCGGGGAAGCGACCACTTCGCAAGCACCGACCACGCCGCGGCCGACGGACTGAGCCACGCCGCACGCCGCCGCTCAGCGGCTCTTCTGTTCGGTGTGCGCTGCACTCCTTCTTATCCGGCGCAGCCGCCTGAACAACCGGCACCGGCCGACGCAGCACCAGCTCCGGAAGATCCGCAGTGTTGATACTCACCGCGTTTGGAGCACTCCCCACGGTGATGGTTGGTGATTAGAGTGAGCGCGGACGTTTTACCCGTGGGAGGGAACAACCCGTGCCGCTGCATTCAGGGGACGGCTCGCCGGATGTTCCGGCGCCGGGAGGCGCCGGCGGTTCCATGCGGGTCGAGCCCAGCGCCATTCCGAACCTCGTGAGTGCCTTGCAGTCCTCGCTGGACGCGGTGGGCGTGCAGATCGAGCACGCCATCACCGAACTGCGCATCCGCCCGTGGGCGGGTGATCCGGTCAGCAGCACCGCGGCCGAGCAGTTCAACCTCCGCTCGGTCGGCGGTGACCAGGACGCGCTGACCGCGCTGTGCGGCTACCGCGACCAGCTGCAGTCGGCCGCGGAGTCGCTGCGGCTGGCGAACCAGAACTACGTGGACATCGACGAGACCAACGCGGCCCGGCTCACCGGTGGGTGCTGAGATGCTCCCCGCCCGCAGGCCGCCTCGGACGGGAGGCCGCAGATGAGCGAGCACCGCTGGCAGGGCTACCGCCACGAGGAGCTCTACGAGCAGATCAACCAGGGTCCGGGTGCGGACGGCTCGACCGACTCGGTGCGGCGCTGGAGCGAGCTGACCCGCGCGCTCGGCGAGATCGACGGCGGTATCGCCGCTGCGCTGAACTCGGCGATGGCCGGTTGGGAAGGCGACGCGGCGGACAGCGCCCGCGGCGGGTTGCGCCCGCTCGGCGACTGGGCCGCCGAGGCGCAGGCCGCCGCCGAGGTGATGCGCGACCGCGCCGAGCAGCAGGCCGCATTCGTCGGCAAGGCGCGCGCGGACATGCCGCAGCCGACGCGGGTGACCTCGGAAGACCCGGGTTCGGCCGTGACCGGCCTGGTGCACCTGTTCGGCGGGCAGACCGACTACGAGGTGCAGGAGGCCCGGCGCGACGCGGCCGAGCAGCGCGCGTTCGAGGTGATGCGCACCTACGAGGGCGCCACGCAGGCCAACACCACCTCGCTGGCCTCGTTCACGCCGCCGCCGCAGGTCGTGGTGGACGGCCCGGCGGCGGCACCGGGCGCGGCGAAGGGACCGGGGCAGCAAGGCATCACGATCAGCTGGCACAACTCCGCGATCGCGCCGCCAGGCGTGCCGGGATCCGCGTCGGCTCCGAGCGGCAGGCAGTCCGGGCGCGGCGGATCGGGCCGCGGCGGATCGCGCACCGATCAGCACAAGGGCGGCGGGCACACCGGGAGTTCCCGGTCCCGACGGCGCGACGACGACCAAGTCGACCGGAAGGTCACCGAGCAGTTCGGCAACCCCGGCGGATTCTTCGACGAGCAGCAGACCCTGTCCCGTCCCGTGATCGGCGGGGATCCGGGTTGACGACCGGAGCACCGGGCCGCGAGCTGTCGGCCCTGGAGTTCGACGTGCTCACCGAACACCTTGGCGTGGCGGCGGTTCCGCTGGTGCTTCGGGTGCACTCGCCGGGCCGCACCCACCGCGAACGGGCCGAGCTGGTCGATGCGGTGTGGCGCGGACGGGCCGACCGGAACCTGGCTGGCGGCGGCGAGCTGAACCGGGGACTCGCCCGGCTGCTGCGCCTGCTCGACCACCCGACGTCCGAAGTGGACGGACGGTTGTGGTGCGGCCGCAGCGTGCGCGTGTTCGCCGGCGCCCGCGGCGAGGACGGCGTGCTGGTCAC
>NZ_JAFRFW010000156.1:0-1622 GCF_017434145.1 Saccharopolyspora sp.
CACCGGTGCCGAAGTCCGGGAAGGACCAGGCCTCGGACCGGACCTCCTGCGGTTTCGGCCGCACCCGCACGGTCACCTCGGTGATCGTGCCGAACGCCCCTTCCGAACCGAGGAACAGCTGCCGCAGGTCCGGGCCCGCGGCCGAGGCGGGCGCACGGCCGAGGTCGAGCGTGCCGCACGGTGTCGCGACCCGCAGCCGCACCACCATGCCGTCGAACCGGCCATAACCCGCGGAAGCCTGGCCGGACGAGCGGGTGGCCGCGAAGCCGCCGATGCTGGCGTGCTCGAAGCTCTGCGGGAAATGGCCCAACGTGTAGCCGTGCGCGCCGAGCAATTCCTCGGCTTCCGGGCCCCGCAGCCCGGCCTGCAACGTGGCCGTCTGCGACTCGGTGTCGAGCTCGACGAGCTCGTCGAGGTGGCGCAGGTCCAGCGCGACGACCGAGCCGAAGCCGCCGCCGTCCGGCTCGAGACCACCGACCACGCTCGTCCCGCCGCCGAACGGGATCACCGCGACCCGCTGCGCGGCGCAGGTTTCCAGGACCGCGCAGACCTCGTCGTGCGTGCCGGGGAACAGGATCGCGTCGGGAGCGGACTCCACGTCCCCGGCGCGCCGCCGCAGCAGATCCGGTGTGCTCTTGCCGCCCGCGTGCAGCAGCCGGGTGTCGTCGTCGGTGCGGACCCGGTCCGCGCCCACGATCTCCGCCAGCGCGCCGCGGGCTTCAGCAGGCAGCGCGCAGGGCCGCAGGCTGATGTCCGCGCGGTCCACGGACTGCGTGTCGCGATGCGTGATCCCGAGGCCCTGCTCGACCAAGGTGCGCACGTCGGCGGACAGGGGGCTGGCGGCATCGGCGGTGCCCCAGGCGTTCCAGACGGAGTCCGGGGTGCGGTGCTCGGGTTTCGTCATGCGTTACAGTTTTACACATGACGTCAAACCGTAACGACGGCGTCGACGACGGGGACGCCAAGGACGGGGTCGCCAAGGACGGGGCCACCAACGACCGGGCCATCCTGGACGCCGCGGCCCAGACCGTCCTCGCGGTCGGCATGCGCCGCACCACGCTGGCCGAAGTCGCCCGCAGGGCGGGGGTGAGCCGCCCGACGGTGTACCGGCGCTGGGCCGATGTGCGGACGCTGACCGCCGATCTGCTCACCCGGGAACTCGTCGCCCTGCTGCCTGCCGAGGGCACCGACGGCGAGCGTGCTCTCGGCATCGACCGGATCGTGCGGACCACCGCCGCGGCGCGCACCCACCCGCTGTTCCGCAAGATCCTGGAGACCGATCCCGAGCTGCTGATCACCTACGTCTTCGACCGGCTCGGGGCCAGCCAGCACCGCATCCTCGAGCTGCTGACCTCGGCGATCCGGCAGGGCCAGCAGGACGGCACGATCCGGGACGGCGACCCGGACGAACTCGCCGCCATGGTCCTGCTGGTGATCCAGTCCGCGGTGCTCTCGGCCCGCATCGTGGCCGACCCGCTGCCCCCCGAACGTCTCGACGCCCAGTTGCGCGCCTTGCTGGAGTCCTACCTTCGTCTCGAGGAGTGAGTTCCGGATGTCCTCGTTGAACGCCCACCGCCGCGCCCGCGACCTGGCCGAGCTGGCCGAGCAGGGCTCGGTCGACG
>NZ_JAFRFW010000157.1:0-22749 GCF_017434145.1 Saccharopolyspora sp.
CGAGCGTGCTCGGCCTTGCCCGCGAGGGCCGCGACCAGCACGCCGTCCTCGTGCGCGCGCCCGATGACGTCCGGCGGCGGCGATCCGAGTGCGTTCGCGATCAGCTTCACCGGGTGCTTCAGCGCCACGTCGACGTGCGAGCGCGCCACCGAGTGCAGCCAGCCCAGCACCGCGTCCCCGCTCCGCTCGCCCTCCGGGAGTTCGGGCAACCCGAGCCGGGTCATCGTCTGCTGCACGAATTCCCGGTGTTGATCCGGAATCAGCGACTCGATGTCCACATCGGACACTTCGGTCGGCACGGTGGACGGCATCACGACGTCCACCCCGTAGGGGCGGCCGCCGGTGTTCTCGTCCATCCAGTCCAGCACCGAATCCAGCTCGTCGGCGTCGTTGAACCGCACGCAGCCGAGCACGCCGAGCCCGCCGGCGCGGCTGATCGCCGCGGCGACGTGCTCGGACGGGGTGAACCCGACGATCGGCTGCTCGATGCCGAGTCGGTCGCAGAGGGCGGTGCGCATCACGGCTTCCTTTCGACTGCGTCGGCCACCGCTGCGGTGCCCGGCTGCTTGGTGCTGCTGGGTTCGTGCTGCTCGGCGTGCTGCTGCGCCCAGCGGTAGTCCGGTTTGCCGCTGGGTGAGCGCTGCACCTGGTCGACCAGCCACAACTTGCGCGGCACCTTGTAGCCCGCGATCCGCTCGCGGTTGTGCGCTTCGAGCTCCGGCCAGGCCAGGTCCGCGCCCGGCCGGGGCTGCACGACGGCGGCGACGCACTGGCCGAGCCGCTCGTCGGGCGCGCCGAACACCAGCGCGTCGAACACGTCAGGGTGCGCTTTCAGCACGCCCTCGACTTCCTCGGGGTAGACCTTCTCGCCGCCGGTGTTGATGGACATCGAGCCGCGGCCCAGCATCGTCACCGTGCCGTCGGCCTCGTAGCGGGCGTAGTCACCGGGCACGACGTAGCGGGTGCCGTCGATCTCGACGAACACCTTCGCCGTCTTCTCCGGGTCGTTGTAGTAGCCCAGCGGCACGTGCCCGGCGCGGGCGAGCAGGCCGACCTCGCTGGAGTCGGCGGGCAGCACGTTGCCGTCCGAGCCGATGATCGCGGTCGACGAGTCCGCGTTGACCCGCGGGCCGCCGGTCTGCGCACCGCCCTTGGACAGCACGCCGATCCCGCTGAACCCGGTCTCCGAGCTGCCGATCGAGTCGGTGAGCACCACGTTCGGCAGCGCCTCCAGGTACTGCTCCTGCACCGACGGCGAGAAAAGCGCCGCACTGCTGGAAATCGCGACCACCGACGACGCGTCGTAGCCGCCCGAGTGATACGCCTCGATCAACGGCCGGGCCATCGCGTCACCGGTGATGGCCAGGACGTTCACCGAGTGCTGCTCGACGGCCCGCCAGATCTCGTCCGCGTCGAACTCGGGCAGCAGCACGACCGTGCTGCACGCGAACAGGTTCCCGAACGTGGCCCACTGCGCCGCGCCGTGGATGAACGGTGCGGCCGGTAACCGGACGAGGCCACCGCTGTCGGCGCCCTCGCGCGCCTGCTGCCACTCGTCGGCGACCGGCTCGCCGGTCATGAAGTCGATCCCGCCGCCGAGGGTGCGCCAGACGTCCTCGTGGCGCCACATCACGCCCTTCGGATTCCCCGTCGTGCCACCGGTGTAGAGCAGGAACAGGTCGCCGTCCGAGCGCGGCTCGAAGTCCCGCTCCGGTGCGGCGCCCTGCAGCGCCGACTCGTAGGAAACCCCGCCGTAGCGGGCGAAATCGAGGTCGCTGCCGTCCTCGATGACCAGCACGTGCCGCAAGCCGTCGGGCAGCGACTCGGCGACCCGGTCGGCGTAGCGGCGCTCGTGCACCAGCGCGGACAGGTCCGCGTCATCGAAGATGTAGCGCAGTTCGTTGGGCACGTAGCGGTAGTTCACGTTGACCGCGACGGCCCGCAACTTGTAGGCGGCGAGCATGGCTTCCAGCGCCTCGATGCCGTTGCGCGCGTAAACCCCGATGTGCGAACCCCGGCCGAGGCCGCGTTCGGCGAGGTGGTGCGCGAGCCGGTTCGCCCGCTGCTCCAGTTCGAGGAAGGTGACCCGGCGTTCGCCGCAGATCACGGCGACGCGGTTCGGTGTCAGGTCGACGGCGTGCTCGAAGAGATCTGCGATGTTGTGTGCCACCCGATCGAAACTAGAACATGTTATCGTGCGTGGCAACGGGCCGCCGCACGACATCCTCCGGAGGACGCCCATGACCGCCACGCCGGCGCAAGGAAACCGAGAAGTCTCCGAGCAAGCGCACTGCCTGGTGCAGCGGCACGGCCCGGTGCTGGTCGTGACGCTGAACCGGCCCGAAGCGCGAAACGCGCTCTCCGCCGAGATGATGTCGATCATGCGCGAGGCGTGGGACGAGGTCGACGCCAACGACGAGATCCGGGCCTGCGTGCTCACCGGCGCGGGCGGGGCGTTCTGCGCCGGTGCGGACCTCAAGGCGATGAGCAGCGCGCATCCCGGGGACAACGACAACGGCGACCTCTCGGTGATCGAGCCGCTGCTGAAGGGCCGCAGGCTCAGCAAGCCGCTCATCGCCGCCGTGGAAGGCCCGGCGGTCGCCGGTGGCACGGAGATCCTGCAGGCCACCGACATCCGCGTCGCGGGCAGCAGTGCGCGCTTCGGGGTTTCCGAATGCCGGTGGGGACTGTTCCCGTTGGGCGGTTCGGCCGTGCGGCTGCCGCGCCAGATCCCGTACACGCTGGCGGCGGAAATCCTGCTCACCGGCAGGCACCTCAGCGCAGAAGAAGCACGCGAGATCGGCCTGATCGGCCGGGTCGTGCCGGACGGCGAGGCGTTGAACACCGCGCTCGAACTGGCCGAGGCGGTGGCCGCCAACGGGCCGCTGGCGGTGCGGGCGATCCTGCGCACGATGCGGGAAACCGAAGGCATGCCGGAGAACGAGGCGTTCGCGGTGGACACCCGCCTCGGCCTCGACGTCTTCCGCAGCGCCGACGCCAAGGAGGGCCCGCGCGCCTTCGCCGAAAAGCGCAAACCCGAATTCCGCGGCGAATGACTTTCACCTTCCGGAGCCGAGCACCCCGAACTTCCGGAGTGAACGGCCTGTTCGCCCAATCTATTCGGACGAACGGTCCGTTCGCTCACGGACCACCGCGCATAGGCACCCCGTGCTGACACCCCGACGCGCCACCCCAACCGGGCAGATTGAGCCGAGTGAACGGCCTGTTCGTCCCACTAGATTGGTCGAACGGTCCGTTCGCTCGGTATCGTCCCGCGCGAGCAAGCAAGATTTCCGCGTTTAGCTGCGGGTGACGCCCGGAATCGCTGTGACAGCTGGGCGCGGGCGTTGCCGTGCCGCCTGGTACGAGCGCCTGAGTTCGTCGAGCACGGCATCGGGTTCGGTACGTATGCGCGCAGGCAAGCTGTGCACGACCACGATCCCCGCAGCGGTCATCATCGTGTGCCGCCGGACGGTGTTCTCGTAATCAGCGGGCGATAGGTGGTAGGCGCGAGAGTCGATCTGCCAAGCGAGGCCGACCTCGTCAATCCATCCATCCGGGACTCCGAGCAGGGTTCCGTCCGCAGCCAGCAGTCGCGCGTTCCACCACATCGCGGGCAGGTCGGAGCCCCGCACCAACCGGTAAGCCCATCCCTCAGCAGCGGAATGGACGTTGACCGACATCTCGCCCACCGCCACTCTGCACCGGGACGAACCACGTTGTGAGCCGGCAGCGAGCTCCGCGGCTAACGCGGCCGGGGTCACCATGCCCCGTTGCACGGCCTCCGCGAGCAATGCGCGCACCTCGTCCAGCGAGGTCAGCTGACGTGCCGCGTCGAGCAGTGCGCGGACCAGCGGCGCCACCCTGAAGCCGCTCCGGATTACGGCTGTCGGCAAGCGCTCGGTTCGCTCGACCTCCACGAATCCCTTGCTGGCGCGCTTGCGAGCCACCGGTATCAACACGTGGACAGCGTCGGTCTCGGGCCGCCGTCGAATCCCGTGCAACGCGCATCCAGCCAAACCGGTGATCATCGAACCGTCACCTGCATAGCGCAGCGCCGCTGCATAACGTTGTTCGGTTGTCGCTTCGCCCGAGCGAAGCAGCATTACGCCGGGCAGCAGTCTGGTCCACGATCCGGCGTCCGATGCCCGGTAGAAGACCGTCTGGCGCGGTACGCCGAGCTGATCAAGCTCGCGGACCGTGATGACATCACGATCCGCCGCAGTGACCACTGCGTCCCAATCTGCACGCGCTCGAATCGGCATCCTTCCAAGTTGCTCCGATGCCGCTCCGCGAGCAAGTGTGGTTTCGCGGATCTGTGGACAAATCCGCTCCCTGTGGACAACTCTCGCCGATGTCGGTGAGCGAACGGACCGTTTGACCAATCTATTCGGACGAACAGTCCGTTCGCTCTAATGCTTGGCGGTGGAGTCGGCCCAGTACGGCTCCTTCAGCTTGCGCTTGTAGAGCTTGCCGTTGGGGTCGCGGGGGAGTTCGGCGGTGAACTCGACACTGCGGGGGAGCTTGAACTTGGCGAGCTTGCCGCGGGCGAAATCCAGGAGTTCGGCGGCGAGTTCGTCGCCGGCGGCGGCATCCTCGGCGGGCTGGACCACGGCTTTGACCTCTTCGCCCCAGTCCTGGTGCGGCACGCCGAAAACGGCGATGTCCGCGACCTTCGGATGCACCGACAACACGTTCTCGATCTCGGCCGGGTAGATGTTCACGCCACCGGAAATGATCATGTCGCTCTTCCGGTCGCACAGGTACAGGTACCCGTCGTCGTCCAGATACCCCATGTCCCCGAGCGTGAACATGTCGCGGACGCGGGCTTTCCGCGTCTTCTCCGGATCCTGGTGGTACTCGAAGGTGGACGCGCCCATCCGCATGTAGACCGTGCCGACCTCGCCCACGGGCAGCTCCCCGCCCTCGTCGTCGAGGATCTGCACCACCGAACCGGGCCACGGCAACCCGACCGAACCCGGTTTGCGCAGCCACTCCTCGGCCGGAATCACCGTTCCGCCGCCTTCGGTCGCGGCGTAGTACTCGATCACCACCGGACCCCACCAATCGAGCATCTGCCGCTTCACCTCGATCGGGCAGGGCGCGGCACCGTGGATCGCGGCCCGCATCGACGAGACGTCGTAGTGCTGCCGCGTTTCCTCCGGCAGCGCCAGCAAGCGGTGGAACTGCGTGGGAACCATGTGGGTGTGCGTCACCCGGTGCTGCTCGATGAGTTGCAGCATCCGCTCCGGATCCCAGCGGTCCATCAGCACCGCCGTGTGCCCGAGCTGGATCGAAATGCTCACGAAGTTCAGCACCGCCGTGTGGTACAGCGGCGAGCCGCACAGGTGCACGTGATCGTCGAACGCCTGCAGGCCGAAGATCCCGAAGAATCCCTGCGACTGCGCCGGAACCTCGTCCGGGTCGGCGCCGCTGAGCGCGCGGCGCACGCCCTTCGGCCGCCCCGTGGTCCCGGACGTGTAGAGCATCGGCGAACCGGCGGTGCGAACGTCCGGCCGCGCCACGGGTTCCTTCTCGCCGAGTTCGGACAGCGGCCGGAAACCCGCCACCTCGCCAACGGCGAAGCAGCGTTCTTCCGCAAGACCGGCCTCCGCCGCGGCCTCGCCCGCCGCCTCGGCGAACCGCTCGTGCGCGAGGAACGCCTTCGCGCCGCTGTCCCCGACGATGTAGGCGATCTCCGCGCCGACCAGGTGCCAGTTCACCGTGACCACGTACAGCCCGGTCTGCATCGCCGCGAAGTACGCCGCGACCAGGTCGAATCCGTTCGGCAGCAGCAGCACGATGCTGTCGCCGGGCGAGAGGCCCATGCGCTGCAACCCGCGCCCGATCCGGTCGGCTTCGGCGGCGAGTTCGCCGTAGCCGGCCTCCCGCCCGTCCGGAGTGACCAGCGCGGTCCGGCTGGGCTGTTCCGCGGCGATGTTCCACAGTCCGATAGCGGTCACGGTGCACTCCTGTTCCCGGACGCCGACAATGCCCACAAAGCTAGAACGTGTTTCACGATTGCGGCAAGTCCGGGCCGAGCACCGCATCGGCGACCGCGCGCAGCTGCACCGCGTCCCGGCAACCGACCAGCAGCGTGTCCACACCGGACTCCTCCCAGCGCCGGACGCCGGCGCGCACCTGCTCGCGGTCGCCGATGATGGAGACGTCGTCGACCAGCTCGTCCGGCACCGCAGCTGCGGCCTCAGCGCGCTGACCGGCGCGGAAAAGCCCGGTGATGTCCTCGACCACCTCGCCGTAGCCCATCCGCCGGAACAGGTCGGCGTGGAAGTTCACCTGCTCCGAGCCCATCCCGCCGATGTAGAGCGCCAGGTAGGGCTTCACCTTCGCCTTCTCCGCAACGGGATCGTCGGTTACGACGACCGGGCAGGTGGCGGCCACCTCGAACCCGGAACGGTCGTTGCGCGCGCCGGGACGCGCGAAACCGTCGGCGAGCCACTGCTGGTAGACCTCGGCGATGCGCGGCGAGAAGTACACCGCGATCCAGCCGTCCGCGATCTCCGCGGTCTGCGCGACGTTCCGCGGACCTTCGGCACCGAGCCAGATCGGCAGGTCGGCGCGCAGCGGATGGGTGATCGGGCGCAGCGGCTTGCCGAGCCCGAGCGAGCCGGGACCGTCGAACGGCAGCGGATAGTGCGGACCGTCGTTGCGCACCGGCGCTTCCCGCGCCAGCACCTGGCGGATGATCGAAACGTATTCCCTGGTGCGCGCCAACGGTTTCCCGAACGGCTCGCCGTACCAGCCCTCCACCACCTGCGGGCCCGAGACGCCGAGCCCGAGCACGCAACGGCCTCCGGAAAGGTGGTCCAGCGTCAGCGCGTGCATGGCGCAGGACGTCGGCGAGCGCGCGGACAACTGGGCCACCGAAGTGCCCAGCCGGACCCGGTCGGTTCCCGAGCCCCACCAGGACAGCGGCGTGAACGCGTCGGAACCCCAGGACTCCGCGGCGAAAACGCCGTCGAAGCCGGCGCGTTCGGCTTCCGCGACGAGTTCCGCGGCGTTGTCCGGCGGTGCGGCACCCCAATATCCGAGCTGCAGACCGAGACGCACGATGGACCTCCTGACGTGGCGGGCGGCCGGTCCGGCCGCGGTCCTCCCATCCTGCGCCAGCGTTGCCCGATTGACGAGAACATGTTTCACTAATCGACGTGACTGAGATCTCCGAACCGCTCAGCGCACCGCTGGAAGTCGGTTTCGACTACACCCGTTCACTGGGATCCGTGCTCGGCCGCTTCGCCACCGCTCTGCGGCAGCGTCGGATCACCGGAGTGCGCGGATCGGACGGCCGGGTGCACGTGCCCGCGATCGAGTACGACCCGAGCACCTTCCAACCCCTCGACGAACTCGTCGACGTCGGCCCGGAGGGCACGGTGCTGAGCTGGTCCTGGGCACCGGACCCGCTGGAGGGCCAGCCGTTGCAGCACGCCTTCGCCTGGGCGCTGGTGCGCCTGGACGGCGCGGACACCCCGCTGCTGCACGCGGTCGACGCCGGTTCCGCCGACGGGATGCGCACCGGGATGCGCGTGCGTCCACGTTGGACGGACGAGCCCTGCGGGAGCATCCGGGACATCACCTGCTTCGAGCCCGCCACCGGCAACGCGCCGCAGCCGCCCGAGGCGCCGGAATCCGATGAACCGGTCACCATGCTGACCACCCCGATCCACCTGCACTACCAGCACTCCGCCTCACCGGAGGAGAGCCGCTACCTGCGCGGGCTCGCGGAAGGCAGGCTGCTCGGCCAGCGCTGCCCCGTCTGCGAGAAGGTCTACATCCCGCCGCGCGGCTCCTGCCCGATCGACGCGGTGCCCACCGAAGAAGAGGTCGAACTCCCGGACACCGGGATCGTGACCACTTTCTGCATCGTCAACGTGCCGTTCCTCGGCCAGCGCATCGACCCGCCCTACGTCGCCGCTTACGTGCTGCTGGACGGCGCGGACATCCCGTTCCTGCACTTGGTTCTGGGCTGCGCGGCCGAGGACGTGCGGATGGGGATGCGGGTGCGCGCGGCGTGGAAACCGCGCGAGGAGTGGGACACGACGTTGCAGAACATCGACCACTTCGAGCCGTCCGGACAGCCGGACGCGCCCTTCGAGTCCTACTCCCACCACCTCTGAGGAGTCCTTTCGGAATGATTTGCGTAGCGGTGCCGGTAGCGGAACCTCAGCGGCTCCCTCACTCCGGGATCGATTTCAGACGTATGCCCATACGCGGCGAAATCGCTGTCCTCGCGAGGAAGCCGCTGAGAACCCGCCGCGGTGCCGGTTGCTTGCATGGTCACTGCTCAGCGGCTCCGCCGCTGACAAGACAAAGATCCGGACACCACACTCAAACGCCCCCTAAGAGCACCCCACCGCGTTCCCGACGGGGCGTGAAACCCCACCGCTGCGCGGGAAAACTCAACCGACATCGGGAAGGAGCGCGCATGGCCGACAACGATGTCGCCGTCGTCGGATTCGCCCAGGCGCCGAACGTCCGCGCCACCGACGGCACCACCAACGGCGTCGAGATGCTGGTGCCGGTGTTCGAGCAGGTTCTCGCGGACACCGGACTGTCCAACAAGGACGTCGGGTTCTGGTGCTCCGGCTCGTCGGACTACATGGCCGGTCGCGCGTTCTCGTTCCTCGCGGCCATCGACGCGATCGGCGCCTTCCCGCCGATCAACGAGTCGCACGTGGAGATGGACGCCGCGTGGGCGCTCTACGAGGCGTGGGTGAAGATCCGCACCGGCGAGGTGGACACCGCGCTGGTGTACGGCTTCGGCAAGGCCTCGGCGGGTGACCTGCGGCGCACGCTCGCGATGCAGCTGGACCCGTACTTCGTCGCGCCGCTGTGGCCGGATTCGGTCGGTGTCGCGGGATTGCAGGCCCGGCTCGGACTGGAATCCGGGCGGTTCACCGAACGGCAAATGGCCGAAGTGGCGGCCCGATCCCGGGCCGATGCCAGGAAGAACCCCAACGCGCAGTTGTCGGGCGAGGTCGAAACCGCCGAGCTGCTCCGCGAGCCGTACCTGGCGGATCCACTGCGCAAGCACGACTGCGCCCCGATCACCGACGGAGCCTCCGCGATCGTGCTGGCCGGCGCGCGCCGCGCCCGCGACCTCTGCGATCGGCCCGCGTGGATCACCGGCCTGGAACACCGCATCGAATCCGCCCACCTGGGCATTCGCGACCTCACCACCTCGGAGTCGACCGCAGGCGCGGCGCGCGCGGCCGGTACGGCGGAGGTCGAAGTCGCCGAGCTGCACGCACCGTTCACCCACCAGGAACTCCTGCTGCGGGAGGCGATCGGGCTCGGCGACGACGTGCGCGTGAACCCCTCCGGTGGCGCGTTGTGCGGCAACCCGATGTTCTCGGCCGGACTCTCCCGGATCGGCGAAGCCGCGAGCCGGGTTTGGGACGGCGCGGCGCGGAAAGTGCTCGGACACGCCACCAGCGGCCCCGCGCTGCAGCAGAACCTCGTGTGCGTGATGGAAGGCGGGAATCGATGAGCAAGCAGCACACCGCCGTGCTCGGCACCGGGCAGACCAAGCACGCCAGCCGCCGCACCGACGTCTCGATGGCCGGGCTCTGCCGCGAAGCGGTGGACCGCGCCATGGCGGACGCGGGCGTGGACTGGCAGGACATCGACGTGGTCGTGGTCGGCAAGGCCCCGGACCTGTTCGAGGGCGTCATGATGCCCGAGCTGATGCTCGCCGATGCGTTGGGCGCCAACGGAAAACCGCTGATGCGGGTGCACACCGCCGGTTCCGTCGGCGGCTCCACCGCGAACGTCGCGGCGAGCCTGGTGCAGGGCGGCGTGCACCGCCGGGTGCTGGCGGTCTCGTTCGAGAAGCAGTCCGAGTCGAACGCGATGTGGGCGCTGTCGATCTCACCGCCGTTCAACATGCCGGTCGGCGCGTGCGCGGGCGGCTACTTCGCGCCGCACGTGCGCTCCTACATCCGCCGTTCCGGCGCGCCGGAGCACGTCGGGGCGATGGTCGCGGTGAAGGATCGGCTCAACGGCAGCAAGAATCCCTACGCGCACGTGCGCAAATCGGATCTGACGGTCGAGTCGGTGATGGGCTCGCAGATGCTGTGGGACCCGATCCGCTACGACGAGACCTGTCCGTCCTCGGACGGCGCCTGCGCGATCGTGCTCGGCGACGAGACCGCCGCCCGCGACGCGGCGGCACCGGTCGCGTGGGTGCACGCGACCTCGATGCGCACCGAGCCGATCACCTTCTCCGGCCGCGACCAGGTGAGTCCGCAGGCGGGCAAGGACGCCGCCACCGCACTGTGGCAGGACGCGGGAATCACCGACCCGCTGTCCGAAGTGGACGTCGCGGAGATCTACGTGCCGTTCTCCTGGTTCGAGCCGATGTGGCTGGAGAACCTGGGGTTCGCCGCGGAAGGCGACGGCTGGCGGCTGACCGAGTCCGGTGCGACCGCGATCGACGGCCGGCTGCCGGTGAATCCTTCCGGCGGCGTGCTCTCCTCGAACCCGATCGGCGCCTCCGGCATGCTGCGCTTCGCCGAAGCCGCCAAGCAAGTGATGAAGCGCGCCGGGGACAACCAGGTCGACGGCGCGCGCACTGCGGTCGGGCACGCCTACGGCGGCGGTTCGCAGTA
Organism: Saccharopolyspora sp.; assembly: GCF_017434145.1. NCBI lineage: Bacteria > Bacillati > Actinomycetota > Actinomycetes > Pseudonocardiales > Pseudonocardiaceae > Saccharopolyspora > Saccharopolyspora sp. Next base: position 10,629 of record NZ_JAFRFW010000157.1, read on the forward strand.
CTTCTCGATGTGGGTCGTCGGTTCGGATCGGCCGGGTGAGCGCTGATGAAGTTCACGTTGTCGGTGGCCATGTGCCCGCTGGAAGAACTCACCGAACTCGCCCGAACCGCCGAGCAGGCCGGATTCTCGGCCATCGCGCTGCCGGATTCCCTGTTCTACTCCGAAGATGTCGTTGCCGACTACCCGTACACCGCGGACGGCAAGCGGATGTGGAACGCGGAGACCCCGTGGGTCGATCCGCTCGTGGCCGCGGGCGCGATGGGTGCGGTGACCGAGCGGATCCGGTTCTACACCTCGGTGCTCAAGCTCGGTCCGCGCAATCCGGTGCTGCTGTCCCGGCAGGTCGCCTCGGCCGCCCGGCTGACCGGCGACCGCTTCGGGCTCGGGATCGGCATCGGCTGGACCCCGGAGGAGTTCGAGTGGTGCGGTGCGCCGTTCGAGCACCGCGGGCCGCGGGTGGACGAGGCGATCGACGTGCTGCGGCTGATCCTCGGCGGCGGAATGGTGGAGCACCACGGGGAGTTCTTCGACTTCGACCGGCTTCAGATGTCGCCGGCACCGGCCGAGCGGGTGCCGATCTACATCGGCGGGCACAGCAAGCGGGCCTTGCGCCGCGCCGCGCTGCGCGGCGACGGGTGGGCTTCGGCGATGATGAGCCTGGATCAGCTGCGCGAGACGATCGACCGGCTCACCGAGCTGCGCACCGAATTCGGGCGCGCGGCGGAACCTTTCGAGATCCAGGCGGTGTGCGTAGACCGCTTCGGCTTGGACGGCTACCGGGAGCAGGCCGACATCGGCGTCACCGACGCCATCACGGTCCCGTGGCTGTTGGACGGCCACCCCTTCGACGCGGATCTCCACGCCAAGAAGGACTCCATAGCCCGCTTCGGCGAAAAGATCATCGCCCAGCTCTGACCGCCGCTCCCATGGGAGTCCGGCGCGCGGCCGACACTCCCGGACGCCACCCGATCAGCGCATCTTCCCCCGGAGTGAACGGACCGTTCGACCAATCTAGTGGGACGAGCGGTCCGTTCACTCGGATCGATTCACCGGATCGGGCTAGGCGCAGGCATGTCGGCGCAGCGCGTCAGTTTCCGGAGTGAACGGACCGTTTGACCAATCTAGTCGGACGAGCGGTCCGTTCACTTGGATCAATCCGCGTACGAGGAGGAACCATGCACCCCGATGTCGTCTGGACCGCCACCAAGAACGCGCACCCCGCCAGGCAAGCCGCGCTCGCCTCGATGGATGCCGTGGTGCGCGGCGCGAAAGCCGAATGGCTCGAGCTGTTCGCGCCGGACGCGGTGATCCAGGATCCGGTCGGCAAGTCCCCGCTGGACCCGGAAGGCAACGGCCACCACGGCAGGCCCGGGATCGAAGGGTTCTGGGACAACACGATTTCCACGGCCGCACGCCTGGAATTCCACATCCACGAGTCCTTCGCGGCGGGCGACGAGGTCGCCAACGTCGGCTTCATCCGCACCCACCTGCCGGACGGCTCGATCATGGACGCCGAGGGCGTGTTCATCTACCAGGTGGACGGCGACGGCAACCTCCGCTCCATGCGGGCCTTCTGGGAGTTCGAGCGGGCGATGGCCACGCTGCGGCAGGGCTGACCCGGCGAAGCCGATCCAACGAAAAGCGCGGCACCGGAACTCCCGGTGCCGCGCTTTCGCTTCGCCTCAGCGGTACTTGACCTGGAACTCCTTGATCCCGTTGAGCCAGCCCGAACGCAGCCGCCGCGGCTCACCGGCCTTGGTGATGTCCGGCATCTGCTCCGCGATCGCCTGGAACATCAGGTCGATCTCCAGCTTCGCCAGATTGGCCCCGAGGCAGTAATGCGCGCCAGTGCCACCGAACCCGACGTGCGGATTCGGGTCCCGGGTGATGTCGAACTTCTCCGGCGAGTCGAAGACCTCCGGGTCGAAGTTCGCCGAGCTGTAGAACATCGCGACCCGCTGGCCCTCCTTGATCGGCACCCCGCGCAGCTCGGTGTCCGCGAGCGCGGTGCGCTGGAAGGACATCACCGGAGTCGCCCACCGCACGATCTCGTCGGCGGCGGTCGATGGCCGTTCGGCCTTGTAGTGCTCCCACTGCTGCGGGTTCTCCAGCAAGGCGCGCATGCCGTGGGTGATCGCGTTGCGCGTGGTCTCGTTGCCCGCAACGGCCAGCAGCAGCACGAAGAACCCGAACTCGTCGTCGGTGAGCGCGTGCCCGTCGACGTCGGCCTGCACCAGTTTCGTGACGATGTCGTCCATCGGACAACCGCGGCGCTGCTCGGCCATGTTCATGCTGTAACCGAGCAGTTCGGTCGCCGCGGTGACCGGCTCGATCTCGTACTCCGGGTCGTCGTAGGACACCATCTGGTTGGACCAGTCGAAGATGTCCTTGCGGTGCTCCTGCGGGATGCCCAGCAGTTCCGCGATCGCCTGCAGCGGCAGCTCGCACGCGACGTCGGTGACGAAGTCCCCGGTCTCGCCGGCCAGCGCGGTGCTGACGATCTTCTCGGCCCGCTCGTTGAGCGCGTCCCGCAGGTTGTTGATCGCCCTCGGGGTGAAGCCGCGGGAGACGATGCCGCGCAGCTTGGTGTGCTCCGGCGGGTCCATGTTCAGCAGGATCAGCCGCTGCATCTCGATCTGATCGCGGCTCATCTCGTCGTTGAAGCGGGTGATCGCGGTGTTCTTCCAGGAGGAGAACACGTCGCTGCGGCGGGACACCTCCCGGACGTCCGCGTGCTTGCTGACCACCCAGTAGCCGTCGTCGTCGTACCCGGCCTTCCCGTGCGGCAGCGGGTTCCACCACACCGGGGCGGTCCGGCGGAGTTCGGCGAACTCCTCCATCGGCACTCGGTGGGCGTAGAGGTCTGGGTCGGTGAAGTCGAAGCCGGCGGGGATGCGGGGCGCGACCACGGCAACCTCCTGCGGTCGGATCCACGGGATCTCAGTGAGAACTTGTTCTATGTGAACGGAACCACAGTGCTCTCGAAAAGTAAACCCGTGTAACCAGCGCCGAGCACCGGCATCTTGCTCCTGACAACGGAAGATCGTTCGCGGGCGCACAAGCACCCGCGCGGAGCCTTGCCGACCGGGAGAACACGTTCTACATTCCTGGTCGAGTCCGTTCACACCGAGGGGAGACGACGGTGGGCTATCCGGTGATCGTGGACGCGGCGCGCACGCCGATCGGCAAGCGGCGGGGCGAGCTGTCCGGCTTGCATCCCGCGGAGATCCTCGGCGGCGCGCAGCGCGGCCTGCTGGAACGCGCCGGGCTCGGCGCCGAGAACGTCGAGCAGGTGATCGGCGGCTGCGTCACGCAGGCGAGCGAGCAGGCGGGCAACATCACCCGCACCGCGTGGCTGCACTCCGGCCTGCCCGAGCAGACCGGCTGCACCACGATCGACTCGCAGTGCGGTTCGGCGCAGCAGTCCACGCATCTGATCGCTGGGCTGATCAGCGCGGACGCCATCGACTTCGGCCTCGCCTGCGGCGTGGAGGCGATGAGCCGGGTGCCGCTGGGCGCGAACATCGGCGAATCCGGGCGTCCCAGGCCGGAGTCCTGGGACATCGACATGCCGAACCAGTACACCGCGGCCGACCGGATCGCCGCGCGCCGCGGGCTGAGCAGGGCCGACATCGACCGCTTCGGCCTGCGTTCGCAGCAACGCGCCCGCGTCGCGTGGGACGAAGGCAGGTTCGAGCGCGAAGTGCTGCCGACCCGCGCGCCGGTGCTGGACGCCGACGGGGCGCCCACCGGTGAAACCCGGCTGGTGACTCGGGATCAGGGGTTGCGCGACACCAGCGAAGAAAAGCTCGCCGCGCTCAAGCCGGTCCTCGACGACGGCCTGCACACCGCGGGCACGGCCTCGCAGATCTCGGACGGCGCGGCCGCGGTGCTGCTCGCTGATTCCGATCGCGCCAAGGCTTTCGGGCTGCGGCCGCGGGCGCGGATCGTCGCGCAGTGCCTCGTCGGGGCGGAGCCGTACTACCACCTCGACGGCCCGGTGCAGGCGACCAACCGGGTGCTGGAACGCAGCGGGATGAAGATCGGCGACATCGACGTGTTCGAGGTGAACGAGGCGTTCGCTTCGGTGGTGCTGTCCTGGGCCTCGGTGCACCAGCCCGACATGGACCGGGTCAACGTCAACGGCGGTGCGATCGCCCTCGGCCACCCGGTGGGCAGCACGGGTGCCCGGCTGATCACCACCGCACTGCACGAGCTGGAGCGCCGCGACGCCACGACCGCGCTGGTCACGATGTGCGCGGGTGGGGCGCTGTCCACCGGCACCATCATCGAGCGGATCTGAGGCGTGGCGGCCCCCGGCACGATCCCCGCCGCGCTCGCGCGCGCGGCCGAGCGGTTCCGCGACGAGGAGGCGCTGGTCGACCACTCGGGCGGCCGCGAAGTGCGGCTGACCTACCGCGAGCTGCACGAGCAGGTTCGCGGGCTGGCGCGGTTCTTCCTCGCCGAGGGCGTCTCGCCGGGTGACCGGGTGGCGCTCAACTCGCCCAACACGCATCACTGGGTCATCGCGGCATTGGCCGCGCTGCACATCGGCGCGGTCGTCACGCCGATCAACACCCGGTTCACCGCCGTGGAGACGCGGGACGTGCTGGCGCGCAGCGGTGCGCGAGTGCTGGTCGTGGCGGGGATCTTCCTCGGCCGCGACCGGCTCGCCGAACTGCGGGAGTCCGAAGAGGACGGTCTGCGAGGTCTGCCGTCGCTGCGCACCGTCCTGCGGTTACCGGTGGAATCGGCCGAGCCGTCGGTGGCGGATTGCCACGACTGGGCGGATTTCGCCGACCGCGCGAGTTCGGTGCCGATCGAGCGGGTGGACGAGGCCGCGGAATCGGTGGACGCGGGCGATGTGAGCGACGTGCTCTACACATCAGGCACGACCGGCCGCAGCAAAGGAGTGCTCAGCACGCACCGGCAGGCGCTCGCGGTCGCCGACGCCTGGGCCACCTGCGGCGAACTGGACCGGACGGATCGCTACCTGGTGGTGAACCCGTTCTTCCACAGTTTCGGCTACAAGGCGGGGATCCTGGTGTGCCTGCTGCGCGGGGCGACGATCGTGCCGGTGCCGGTCTTCGACACGCACGCGGTGCTCGGCCTGGTGCATCGGGAGCGGATCACCGTGCTGCCGGGGCCTCCCACGATCTACCAGTCCATTTTGGACGAACCGGCGCGGAGTGCGCACGACCTTTCCAGCCTCCGCCTCGCGGTCACCGGTGCCGCGTCCGTGCCGGTGGTGCTGGTCGAGCGGATGCAGCGGGAGCTGAGCTTCGACACGGTGCTGACCGCCTACGGGCTCACCGAAGCCGTGGTCGCCACGATGTGCCGGCCCGATGACGACGACCAGACCGTGGCGAGCACGTGCGGACGCCCGACCTCGGACTTCGAGCTGCGCATCGCCGATCCTTCGGGCGCCTCGCTGCCTGCCGGGTCGGTGGGCGAGGTGCTGTTGCGCGGGCCGAACACGATGCTCGGCTACCGCGACGAGCCCGAGCAGACCCGCAGCGCCATCGACGCGGACGGCTGGCTGCACACCGGCGACCTCGGCCGGGTCGACGAGCACGGGCGGCTCACCATCACCGACCGGCTCAAGGACATGTATATCTGCGGCGGCTTCAACGTCTATCCGGCCGAGGTGGAGCAAGCAGTGGCCAGGCTCGACGGGGTCGCGGAGAACGCCGTGGTCGGCACCGGCGACGCGCGCCTCGGCGAGGTCGGCAAGGTCTACGTGGTGCCCCGGCCCGGCCACGAGCTGACCGAACGCGAGGTCCTGGAGTTCTGCCGCGAACGCCTGGCGAACTACAAGGTGCCCCGCCACGTCGAGTTCCGCGCGAGCCTCCCCCGCAACCCCAGCGGCAAGGTCCTCAAGCACGAGCTGCGCTGAGCCACGCACCCCCGCGCTTTCCGAGCGAACGGACCGTTCGACCAATCTAGCGGGACGAACAGGCCGTTCACTCGGGGATGAGTGAGCGCAGCGCGAGTTCGCGGGTGCACGTCATGCAGGGGATTCCGAGCAGGTCTGAGATCAGTTCGGGTTTCGGCGCTCGGCAGACGCAGGTCGCAGAGTGCGTGGAAGTCGCCGTTCGGCAACGGCATCGCGATGTGCACCACGCGTTTGGTTTCGCCGACGACGCCCGAGCGGTAGCGCACGCGTGCCGGATTTTCCGGGGCGTCCGCGGGAGTGCAGCTCGGTTCTGCTCGCTGATCCGACCGAGCTGGCTCACCGTGGGCACGGCCGGAATCCCGCAACAGCTGGCGGGCGCGATCGAGTGTGAACGCGCGGCTTCGGCGATCACCGAGTGGTCGCCGATGGGCGTGCCGGGCTTGTTGCAGACGGCCGACTACACCCGCGCGATCTTGGAACAAGTCGACCTGCCCGGCCATGAGCTGGACGCACGGACCATGGCCCGCGCGGGTCGTGATGAGGTGCTGCTCAGACGAGAGCCCGCGTCGTTCGAGGCGCTGATCAGCGAAGCCGTCGTGCACGAGCCGATCGGTTCCGCGCGCATCATGAGCGCTCAAATCACGCACCTAACCGAAATGGCCCGACAACCGAACATCACGATCCGGGTTATCCCTCTGCAAGTGGGGTGGCACCCAGGATGGGCAGGCCCATTCGTCGTCTACGACTTCGCGAACGTACCCGCTGTCGTGCACTTCGAGCACTATAGTTCCGGAGCATTCGTCCCGGACCAACACGATGTTGGCGAATACCGCAAAGCACTGGTCAAGATGCGTGATTTCGCCTTGAGCTCGTCCGACTCGGTAGACTACTTCACGAAAGCCCGGAAGAAGTGGGAGACGGCAGATGAGTGAGATGCGCTGGCAGAAGTCTAGCTACACCAACCCCAACGGCAACTGCGTGGAGTTGTCCGATCCGCGTGGCCAGATCCGCGACTCCAAAGACCCCGGCGGCCCCAAGCTGCACGTGCACATCCCGGAGTTCCTCAACGCCATAAAGAGCGGACGGTTCGATCAATGAGCGATGTGCACTGGCAGAAAAGTAGCCACTCCAACCCCAACGGCAATTGCGTCGAGATTTCCTGGCAAAAGTCCAGCTATACCGGCCCCAATAGCAATTGCGTCGAATTGTCCGATCCGCGCGGCCGGGTCCGCGACTCCAAAGACCCCGACCGCCCCAAGCTGCACGTGAACATCCCCGAATTCATCGATTCCGTGAAGAGCGGCCGCTACGACCCGAAGTAGCCGCGCCGAACGGCTCCCCCGGCAGCGTGCGGGTGGCACCCAGCCACCTGCGCCAGTTGCCCGTAGCTGTGGGACGGAGAGGATCAGCTGCCGAGCGGATCATCCCGCTCGGCGAAGACCTCGCGGGCCACGAAGGTCGCGTTCAGGGCTCGGGGGAATCCGCAGAACACGGCGGCGTGCAGGAGCGCTTCGGTGATTTTCTCGCGGCTGATGCCGACGTTGAGGGCGGCGCCGATGTGGACCTTGAGCTGCGGTTCGCATCCCCCTAGAGCGGTCAGGACCCCGAGGGTCACCAGCTGGCGGCTGCGGGCGTCGAGGCCGGGTCGGTCGTAGATGTCCCCGAAAGCGAACGCGGCGACGTGGTGTCCGAGGTCGGGGTTGATGTCGGCGAGCGAGTCGATGACAGCCTCGCCCTGATGTCCGTCGATCTTGGACAGGACCGATTGCCCGTGACGGCGGCGGGCGAGATTGTCGGGACTGTTGATGTCGTGCTGCGGGGCGGTGCTCGTCATAGCTGGTGCACTTCCTGGTAGGTAGCGATCTTGTACTCGGTGGTGGCAAGGGCGAGCTGTAGTTGGGCGATCTGGGACCGCAAGGTGTCGCGGTGCTCCAGCAACATGTCCATGCGTTCGGACACGGTGTCTTGGTCGGCGTCGGCGAGGTCGATGTAGTGGCGCAGGTCGCTGATCGGCATGCCCGAGGTGCGCATCCGGGTCAGGAACACCAGCCGGCGCACCGCGGGCGCGTCGTAGCGGCGGTGACCGGCTGCATCCCGGGCGACGTGGACCAGACCGATGCGTTCGTAGTACCGCAGCGTGTGGGGGTTCACCCCAAGGTGCTTGGCCGTTGTGGCGATGTCCCACTCGGTTGCGTCGTCATCGCGCGCGAGCTCACGCAGAGCCTCGATCGAGACCCCGCCGGGCGGATCCACTGCCAGGCGTAAGGCCTGTCGCAGTGCCTCGTCTTGTTCCACACCAACCGAAGGTAGGGGTATGAGTGCGCTCAAACGCAAGAACGCGCTCGATCAATGTCCCCGGTCACTACAGCGAGCTGGTAGCGGTACGGCTACCGAAGTCATGGCCAACGGGAAATCGTGCTCGCCACCGTCCGATGTCGAAGTGGTGGCAGGACGCCTCGATGTGGTCGAGGTGCCGGCTGCTCCAGTCGCCCATTCCGCCGACGATGTTGCGCAGATCCAGGCCCGGCGCGCTGAGCGCGAATTCCGACGGGCAGCGACGCCCGGGGACGGTTCCGGCGGCGAACTCGATCAGGCAGGCTGGCGGGATGAGTTCGACAGCGCTTCCGGACGCCTTGAACCGCGCCCTGCCGCTGCTCGCGGAGGCACCGGACTCCCCAGAGGCACCCGACGGCTACCTCGATCTGCTCGGCGAAGACCAGGGCAGTCCGCAAGAGGAAAAGGCGGCGATCTGGTCCTCGCAGGCCGTTTCCGCGCTCTACGACTACGGCCAGTCGCTCGTCCGCACGGTCGCGACCACGCTTCCCGCCTCGGCGACCCGGCTGCCCGAAGGCACGCGGGTGCTCGACGTCGGCTGCGGGCCCGGGAACATCACCGGCAAGCTCGGCCGCGTGGTGGGGCCGGACGGACTCGCCCTCGGCGTGGACATCTCCGCTGCGATGCTGGAACGCGCCGTGCAAGCAGAAGACGCGCCGCAGGTCGGTTTCCTGCGTGCCGATGCTTGCCGGCTTCCGTTCCACGACGGCAGTTTCGACGCGGTGACCAGCATCGCCGCGGTGCACAACACTCCTGAACCGCTGACGGCGCTGAGCGAACTCGCCCGCGTGCTCGCACCGGGCGCACGCCTGACCGTCCTCGTGCTGGCCACGGGCGGCCTGTTCGATCAGGGAGCGAGCCTGATCGAGCACCTCACGAGTCGGTTCCCCAGGCCCAACGCGGTGCGCCCGGAACAGGTCGCCGAGGTGCTGCACGCATCAGGAGTGGCGACCGTGCACACGCACCGCAACGGCTCCCTGCTGTGGGTCGACGCGCTCAAGCAGCAGTAGCCCAACGGAGCTCGGAGGCGCGTTCACCGGCCCGCGGCCGGAAGTTGGGGCCGGACGGCCGGTGATCCGCTCCGCGGAGCGCTCGCCCTCGAGTGGGTCGCAAGGCAACCGCGCGCGGAAGGCTCACATCCAATCGTCGTGGCACGGCCACGTGAGGAAGTCCTCCAGGTCCTCCGTGCGCGTCAGACGTTCCACGTTCGCGTAGGAGCCCTGGTAGAACAGCAGCGGCGAGTCCTCATCGGACTCTCCCAAGGAGTTCACCCGGCCGATCACGACGTAGTGGTCCCCGGCCTCGTGCACGGTCTCGACCGTGCAGTCGATCCAGGCGAGAACGCCTTCCAGCACCGGAGAACCCGACGGCGCAGGCCGCCACGGCGCCTCGGCGAACTTGTCCGCGCCGCCGCGGCCGAACACCGAACTCACCGCTTGTTGGGGCTGCGCAAGGACATTGACGCAGAAGCTGCCGGAAGCGGCCAGCAGCGGCCAGGTGCGCGAGCTCTTGCCGGGGCAGAACAGCACCAGCGGCGGATCCAGCGACAACGCCGCGAACGACTGGCAGGTGAAGCCGACCGGCTGCGCGCCGTCCAGCCCGGCGATCACCGTGACGCCGGTGCAGAACCGCCCGAGCACCCGCCGGAAATCGTGCTGATCCACCTCGGCGGCTGGTGCGGACACCGCGCTCACCCCTGCATCCCGACGCTGAAGTCGTGGCCCCACAGGCTCACCGCGGTGCTCTCCCGCGCGATCCAGTCCTCGTCGTCGACCTGCCTGCCCTCGCAGCCGAACTCCACGTCGAAACCGCCGGGAGTCTTCATGTAGAACGACAGCATCAGGTCGTTGACGTGCCTGCCGAGCGTGGCCGACATCGGAACCTTCCGCCGCTGCGCGCGATCTAGCGTCAAACCCACGTCGTCGACGTTCTCGACCTCGATCATCAGGTGCACGATCCCGCTCGGCGTCGGCATCGGCAGGAACGCCAGGCTGTGGTGCCGCGGGTTGCAGCCGAAGAAGCGCAGCCACGCCGGATCGCCGTCCTTGGGCCGTCCGACCAGCTCCGGGGCCAGGCGCATCGAGTCACGCAGCCGGAAACCCAGCACGTCCCGGTAGAAGCGCAGCGCAGCCTCGTCGTCGTGGGTGGACAGCACCACGTGCCCGAGGCCCTGCTCTTCGGTGACGAAACGGTGGCCGTAGGGGCTCACCACGCGGCGGTGCTGCAACACCGCGCCGTGGAAGACCTCCTGCGTGTTGCCGGACGGGTCCTCGAAGCGCAGCAGGCCGTTCACCCTGCGGTCGGCCAGGTCGTCCGCGCCGCCTTCCTTGTAGGGCACGCCCGCGGCTTCCAGATTCCGCGCCACCTCGCGCATTTCCGGCTCGTTGGCGACCTCCCAGCCGGTCTGCGCGAGCCGGTCGGTCTCGCCCGGCACGATCACCAGCCGCGCCGGGAAGTCGTCCATCCGGAAGTACACCGACTCCGGGTCCGGCCCGCTGCCCTCGACCATGCCGAGGACCTTGGTGCCGAACACGCGCCACGCCTCCACATCGGTGGCCTCGATCCGCAAGTAGCCCAGCGAACGGATGCCCATCACGATCCCCTCAATCCAGCAAGAAGTCCTGCGTGATCCGGTTGAACTCGGTGGACTTCTCCACCTGCGCCCAATGCCCGCAGCGGCCGAACACGTGCAGTTGCGCCCGCGGAATCATCTTCAGCGCCAGCAGCGCCCCGTCCAGCGGGTTCACCCGGTCCTCCCGGCCCCACACGAGCAGCACCCGCTGGCGCAGGCGGTACGCCTCGCGCCACAGCAAGCCCTGCTCATAGGTCTCGGCGCGGGCGAAAGATGCGCCCATCGCGCGCATCGCCGCCAACGCCTCCGGGTCGGACGCGTTGGCGTAGCGCTCCTCGATGAGATCGTCGGTGATCAGCGACTGGTCATACACCATCGTTCGCAGGAACTCGGCGAGCTTCTCCCTGCTCGGGTCCCCGCCGAACGCCGCGAGCCGCTGCACCCCTTCGGTCGGGTCGGGCGCGAACAGGTTCACGCTCAGCCCGCCCGGGCCCATCAGCACCAGCCTGCCCGCCCGTTCCGGGTGGTCCAGCGCGAACCGGACCGCCGTCCCGCCGCCGAGCGAATTTCCCAGCAGGTGAGCCTTTTCCACGCCCAGCGCGTCGAACAGCTCGTGCAGCGCCGATGCGCTGTGGGTGAAGTACTGGCCGTGCTCGGTGGGTTTGCCGGAGCTGCCGAAGCCCGGCTGGTCCGGCGCGAGCACGTGGAACCGCTGCGCGAACTCCGCGAAGTTGCGGCTGAAGTTGCTCCAGGCGGCGGCGCCCGGGCCGCCGCCGTGCAGCATCACCACCGTCGTCGCGTGCTCGGTCCCGGCCTCGTGGTAGTGCAGCCGCAGCCCGGACGGCAGCTCGACCGAGCGGCTGGTGGACCGGTAATCGATGGCCGGTTCGTCGTGGACGGTCGCCACGGTTCCTCCTACCTGTTCGGGCGGAACTCAGTTCTGTTCAGGAAGCGGCGAAGCCGCTTGCGCCGACCACCTGAGCAACCGGCACCGCCGCGGGTTCTCAGGCGTCTGCTCGCGAGGACAGCTCCGACGCCTAGTAGGGCGCTACTTCAGGAGGAGATCCCGCAGCGAGCAGGCGCCTGAGGTTCCGCCACGCAACCAGCTACGCAAACCACTTTCCAATACTCATTTGGCTCACACCATCGAATCCTTGACCGGCAAGCCGAATTCGCCGGTGCCGAACATCGTGTAGGCGCGTTCCGGATCGTTGGCCGCGTGCACCCGGCCCGCGTGCGCGTCCCGCCAGAACCGCTGGATCGGGGTGCCGTTGGCCAGCGCGCGGCCGCCGGAGTTCTCGAAGAGCCGGTCGATCGCC
>NZ_JAFRFW010000011.1:0-7504 GCF_017434145.1 Saccharopolyspora sp.
GACCAGGAACACCGCCGCGGCACCGGGCGCCCGCGCGAGCCGCGTGTGCAGGCAGCCGATCGGCCCGGCCCCCATCACCACCACGCCGTCGCCGGGCCCCACCCCGGCGAGTTACTGGCCGTTGAGCACGCAGGCCAGCGGCTCGGCCACCGATGCCTCGTCGAAGCCGACGCCGTCCGGGATCGCGGTCACCCCGTCCACCCGCAGCACGTTCTCCGGCACGATCACGTGCTCGGCGAAGCCGCCGTCGAAGTGGTAGCCCATCGACCGCTGGTCCGGGCACACCGACGGGCGCCCGCGTTTGCACACCGCGCACTCCCCGCACGGGATCGCGGCGATGACCTGCACCCGGTCGCCCGGCGTGAAACCGGTGGTGCCGCCGCCGGTGGCCACCACCTCACCGGCGATCTCGTGCCCGAGCACCCGCGGCGGGTCGATGTGGTGGTGGCCGTGCCGGTAGATCTTCAGGTCGGTGCCGCAGGCCGAACAGTTGCGCACCCGCAGCTTCAGCTCATCCGGCCCCGGTTCGGGCTCCGGCGCCTGCTCGATGCGGACGTCGCCCGGAGCGTAGAAACGCGCGACCTTCACCTGTCCTCCTCCGCGGCACCCGCCGCACCAAAAGTCTGTCGAGCTCGTTCTGCGTGGGTGGTCGCTTGGCGGAACCTCGGTCAGGCGCCGTCTCGCTGCGGGAGCTCACCCGCGAGCAGCGCCGGTCCTGATCGGACGGCGCGGCGGGGCGGCCGGTGCTCAGCCGCCAAGGCGGCCGCCGTCCCGCACCGCCTGCGCCACCTCGTCGAAAACCGGGTCGCCGAGGAAGCTGCGGAAACCCAGCAGCACCGCCCCGCCGAGGTCCTCCCTGCGCACCCGCTCCAGCAGGGTTTCCTGGCACAGCACCAGATCCGCGTCCGCCGGGAGGTCCCCGACGGACGCGTGCACGACGGCCACGCGGTGCGGTTCGAGCCGCTCGGAGAGCTGGGCGGCGACCATCGCGCTGCTGCCCATTCCCGCGTCGCAAGCGATGATCACCTTGCGCACCGCGGAGCCGTCGATGGTGCGCGCGGAAGGCACCTGCTCCCGCTGCGCGGGTCCGGGCTCATCGGCAGGTTGTTGGTCGTCCGGCGCCCGTCCGCCCAACGTCCGCCCGAGCCGCCGCCAAAACCTCGTCGCCTCTGCACGCGCCTTCACGAATCCGCACCCTCCTGCATCGCGGGCACACCCGGGTCACTTCACATATTCCGGCAGCACCCGCGGCGGCCACTGGCCGACGTCCAGGATGCCCATCGAGTAGCCCTTGGACACCAGCGCCGGGCGGTTGGTGACCTTCAGCTTCCGCAGCAGGGTGGTCACGTGGTACTCGACGCCGCCGCGGCTGAGGTAGAGCTTGGCGGCCAGCTGCACGGTGGACTCCCCGGCGGCGACGCCTTCGAGGATGCGGGCGTCGATCTCGCTGAGCAGCTTCTCCTTGCCGGTGACCATCGCGGAGCGCTGCGCCTCGTCGGGCTGCAGCAGCACCATCACGCCTTCGGCCCGGCCGGAGCGGTCGGGCACCGCGATGCCGGTGAGCTCGCCGCCGAACAGCGCGTCCTTGGCGCCGACGGCGACCGCGTGCTCCACGAACCGCCGGTTGCGGCCCTCGACCAGCCGGTTGAACCGGTGCTGGAACTTGCCGCGCACGCTCGGGTGCAGGAAGTCGTAGAAGCTGCGGCCGCGCACGTCCGCCGCACCGCGGCCGAACTGCTTGAAGAAGTACGTGTTCACCTCCAGCACGCGCATTCCCGGATCCAGGTTCGCCATGCACATGCCGGACTGCTCGAACAGGGACCGGAACGCGTCCCGATAATTCTCCGCGACCAGCGCTTCCGGTGTCTCGGTCGCGCGCATCGCGCTGCTCGAGGCCATAGTTGATCGACCATTCCTCTCTCGCCTGGCGAGGGGGCACTTCCCATCGATTCCATTCCGGCGGATTTACCAGAATTAACCGATGCGGACAGACTATGGTTCCAAAACCAAACAAAGTCAACAGGGCAACGACGTTGCCCTTAAGGCTGCGGTCCGCAGGAGCGCGTCGGCCGGTCCGTACGGGCAGCTACGGTACGGTGCGGTCTCACCAGGTGTTTTGCGGCGCCCGCGGGGGTCGGTGCGGGTCCGTCGGACGGCCGAAGCCGCGGTCCGGTTCGTACGGGGAGCCACATGGACGGGCACGCTCCAACATCAAGCGAAATGCCGGACACCCGCTCGGGAACGTTCCAGAAACGCCGCAGGCGACATTCCGTGACCCTTGATCACTCCGCGCGCACGTGGCCCGCACCGAGCCCGGCCGAGGCACTAAATCGCGCACCGCCTCGCGGACCATCCGGCCTTCCGCCGCTACGAATTCCCGCACCGCAACGACCAAAACCGCGCGCCGCGGCGCTCGAAACGCATCGGAAAGGCGGTGCGAACAAAAAGCGGCCGACGGCCATCCGGCCGCCGACCGCAACGCGCGCTCGATCAGTCCGGCTGGGCCTGCCCCGTCTTGGTGAGGTCGGCCTCGATCTCCTCCAAAGTGCGGTTCTTCGTCTCCGGCAGCCACCGGTAGAGGTAGATCAGGCACAGCAGCCCCAGCACGCCGTAGAGCCAGAAGACCCCGGACGCGCCGATCGAGTTGATCAGGGTGAGCACCGTCAGCGACACGACGAGGTTCAGGCCCCAGTGCGTGACGATCCCGAACGACGCCGCCTTGCCGCGCACGTTGTTCGGGAAGATCTCGCTGTTCACCAGCCAGATCGCGATCCCGAGGCTGCACGCGAACGCCGACTCGTAAACCATCAGCACGATCAGCAGCGCGACGAACGTCCCGGTGCTCTGCAACGGGAACAGGAAGACCACCCCGAGCGCGGCCAGCGCCACGATGATCACCACGGTGCCGCCGAGGATCCACCCCCTGCGGCCCATCCGGTCGATCCACAGCAGCGCGGGGATCGTGAACAGCACGTTGACGATGCCCACCGCCACGGAGACGCCGATGGCGGTGGTCTTCCCGTACCCGCCGACGTCCTCCAGGATCGTCGGGACGTAGTAGATGATCGCGTTGACGCCGACGACCTGGCTCGCGCCCGCGGCCACGACACCCACCGAGATCCACCGCCGGAAGCGCGGGCCGAGCAGTTCCCGGTAGGTGATCCGCCCCTCTTCCCGGACGGTCTCGATGATCTCCGCGAGCTCGTCGGCGACGCGTTCCGCCGGACGGGTCCGCGCCAGCACGCCGCGAGCGCGCTCCTGCTCCCCGTTCGCGACGAGCCAGCGCGGGCTCTCGGGCAGGATCAGCACGCCCAGGAACATCAGCACCGCGGGTGCGATGGCCACGCCGATCATCCACCGCCAGCCGCTGGCTTCCCCGGCCAGGCCGTACCCCACGAGGTAGGCGATCAGGATGCCCACGGTGACCATGAACTGGTGCAGGGACACCAGCGCGCCCCGGTTCTTCGGCGGCGACATCTCCGCGATGTAGGTCGGCACCACCAGCGACGAGATGCCGATCGCGACGCCGAGGAAGAACCGCGCGCCGATCAGGAACCCGGTCGCCGGTGCGATCGCGGAAGCGGCCGTGGCCAGCGCGTAGAGCACGGTCACGCCCAGCAGGGTCGTGCGGCGTCCGAAGCGGTCGGACAACGCCCCGCCCGCGATCACCCCGACCACGGCGCCTGCCAGCAGCGAGGCGGTCACCACCTGCTTCATCGTGTCGTCGAGCGCGAAGGCGTCGGTGATGAACGGCAGCGCAGCCGCCACGACGCCGGTGTCGTAACCGAACAGCAAACCGCCGAAGGCCGCGATGACCGATGCGAGCACCACCAGCACCGGGCCGCTGAGCCGCTGCGCGCCGGATCTCTCCGCAGCATCCCCACTTACCATGACCATTTCCCTTCTGCCGCAGGAAGAAGCCGGAAACCCGCGCGTTCCTGGCCGGGACGGCGCTGTTGCGGACCCCCACCGCGGCGATGCCGAGGCGGCGATGCTATCGGCCGAGCGGGCCGGAAGCAGCGGTTCCGGAAGATCCGGTCCCGGAAGGGCCGGTTCCGGTAGGCCCGGTTCCGGAAGGCCCGGTTCCGGAAGGCACCGGCCCCGCCGATCACCTCCGGAGCGGGGCGCACCGCACCGGGCCCGCGAAGGTCGTGCGACTCCCCCATGTGGACTTCCTTTCCGCACGGAGCCGGTGCAGCGGTCTTGGGACCATGGCCCTGGTACCGGCAGTGCCGGACAGAGTGGCACGAGCATTCCGGTCCGTACATCCACCACTTTCGCAATGGGCATCTCGAAAAGGTGAGTCGGCGAGAACCAGTCCGTTGCGCTTTTCGGCGCACACTCGGCGAAATTTGTCCGATCCGCTCAAAATCGGCCGGTGCCCGGAAAAGCCGGTGGTCCCGCTCAGTGCTCGCCGCCACCCGCTCACCCCTGCTCCTGCAGGTCGAGGAAGACCCAGCGGCCCTCGGGCGCGAGGCCGGACAGCCACTTGCCGCAGTTCTGCAGCACGAGCGGCCCGGAAGTGACGTGCTGCGTACCGGCGTGCAGATCGCGGAAGAAGCGTTGCAGCGCGCCGCTTCGCAACCCGGCGGTACCGGCCCACTTGTACGCGGTCTGCCCGACCGCGTGCGCCGACCAGGTCGCGTTGCTCAGCGCGAGCCGGCTGAGCGTTTCCTGCTCCGTGGACAGCATCCCGCCGCGGTCGAGCGCGTCCTCGTTGCCCGCCCACACTTCCATCGCCCACGCGCGCGCCGCGCGAAGCTTCGCCTCCGCCTGCGCGTACTCCGCGTAGAAGTGGTCGGTGTCCACCGTCGCGCCCGGTGCACCGGACTTCTTCGCGGCCAGTTCGCGCAGCTCGTCCAGCAGCCGCCTGCCGACCCCGAGCGCCCAGCCGGTGTGGATGATGCAGGCCATGTTCAACAGGCCGACGCGGTAGAGCGCGCCGCCGTGGCGCGCGTCCGTGGTCGCGATTCCGTGCGAGTGGGTGTCGGGCACGAACACGTCCTCGCAGAAGTAATCGATGCTCGCGGTGGCGCGCAGGCCCAGCACATCCCAATTGTCGATGAGCGTCACCTGTTCCAGCGGCAGCGCGAAGATGAACGCCTCGCCCGTTTCCGCGCACCGCGCCGAGGTGTGGATGTGGCTGGCCATCGAAACGCCCGAGGCGAAATGCCAGTGCCCGCTGATCCGGTGACCGCCGTCCACCCGAACCGCATCCCCCATTTTGGTCCCCTGCCCGGCGAACAATGCGTGCCGCCCGTTGCGGGCATCGGGGAACAACTCGGCTGCCGCGGCCGGACCCAGCAAGCCCGCCGTCGTGCCGGTGAGCATCTGCAGCGCCATGAACACCCAGCCCGCCGAGGCGTCCGCGTAAGCGACCCGCGCGACGGTGTCGATGATCTGGCGCGGCGCGAACTCGTAGCCGCCGAGCTCCCGCGGAATGCTGGTCAGGAACGCGCCGCTGCCCCACAACGCCGCGGCGACCTCGTCGGTGAGGCGGCCGAGTTCCTCGCTCGCCGCGGCCTGCTCCTGCAGCAGCGGCGCGATGTCGTCGAGCCGGGCGGACAGCGCCTCGAATTCGGGACTGGTGTGCAGTTGTGCCATGATGATCCATTCTTCGGCGAAAGCGGTACGCGGATCGAGCAGGCCGAGATCGAGAAAGCCGGGACCGAGAAAGCCGGGCCGGGAATGCCGGATTCGCCGGATACACTTGCAAGATCAGAGCGTGGAACTCCCGCTCGATCACCGATAGCCGAGGAACTCGGCTCCACCCCAGTAGCCGACGAGACCCAGTAGCCGACGAGACCCAGTAGCCGACGAGATCTCGCGCCCGCACTCGAACTCATCAGAACGCTGAAACGGATATTCAACCATCGATCATCGGACGGTGTCGACAACATCAACGCGACGCACCCGAACGGCCGCTGGAACGATCAACGGAGTCGGCGCCTTGACGCCACCCGCGCGGTGAAATCTAATCGCCCCGAGGTACCGGCTGGCACGACCTGCACATCAGCGAGGACGCCCCTGCACGGGGCGGACCGACCAGCGACTCCGCACGATCCCGATGCGAGACCCGCGCCGAGGCTCCCGCGATCAAGAACGGACGACCGAGAACGGGCGATCACGGAAAACGGGCGAAAACCGGGAGCAGGCGGGGAAGGAGAGCGGCAGGTGACCACGATCGACCCGCATCCGCGCGGCGCCGCACCATTCGACACCTCCGGCACGTTCCGCGACGAGCAGGGCGTGGCCCACTACGCGGACCTCCCCTCCTCGCTCGTGGAGATGTTCCGCGCCACCGTCCGCGACCATCCCGGCCAGGAAGCCCTCGTCGAGGTCGACGGCGAGCGGCTGACCTACCAGCAGCTCTGGGACCGGGCGGCGCGGGTGGCCGGCGGGCTGCGCGCGGCAGGCGTCGAGCGCGGTGACCGGGTCGCCAACCTGCTGCCCGCCGGAGTCGGCTGGGTGCTCGGTTTCCTCGGCACGCAACTCGCCGGGGCGGTCGCGGTGCCGATGAACATCCGCTTCGCCCAGCCCGAGATCGACTACGTGCTGTCGGACTCCGGCGCCAAAACCGTGCTGCGCCCGGAAGCCCCGCTGCCGGACGGCGAGCCGTACGCGGCCGGTGACCTGCAGATCGACGAGCTGGCGGCGATCTTCTACACCAGCGGCACGACGGGCTTCCCGAAGGGGGCGATGACCACCCACGAGAACTTCCTGTCCAATGTGGAGACCGTGCTGCGGGTGCACGGGATCGACCGGGCGGAAGGCCCCCGGCAGCGGAACCTGATCTCGGTGCCGCTGTTCCACGTCACCGGCTGCAACACCCAGTTGCTCGTCCAGATCGCGCTGGGCGGCACCACCGTGGTGCTGCCCGCGTTCCACGTGCGGCCGTTCCTGCGCACGATCGTCGACGAGCGGATCAACGTGCTCACCAGCGTGCCCGCGATCTACGCGCTGGCGCTGAGCCAGCCCGACTTCGCGGACTTCGACGTGCGAGCGGTGACCCGCGTCGGCTACGGCGGATCGCCGATCGCGCCCTCGCTGGTGGAGCGCATCAAGGCGGCGTTCCCGCAGGCCCGCGTGGGCAACGGCTTCGGGCTCACCGAGACGTCCTCGATCGCGACCTACCTGCCGCACGAGTGGGCGACCGAGCACACCGATTCCGTCGGCTTCGCCGCGCCCGTGGTCGATCTGGCGCTGCACGAGCCGGATTCCGCCGGTGTGGGCGAGCTGCTCATCCGCGGGCCGAACGTCGTCGCCGGGTACTGGAACAAGCCGGAGGCGACCGACCGCACGTTCGCCGGTTCCTGGCTGCACAGCGGCGACCTCGCCCGCATCGACGAGGACGGGCTGGTGCACGTCGTCGACCGCGCGAAGGACATGATCAACCGCGGCGGCGAGAACGTGTACTCCGTCGAAGTGGAGAACGCGCAGGCCAGCGCGCCCCGTGTGGCCGACGCCCCGGTGGTGGGCGTACCGGACGACGTGCTCGGCGAGA
>NZ_JAFRFW010000158.1:0-1987 GCF_017434145.1 Saccharopolyspora sp.
CTTGCCGCCGACCTGGCCCGCGCCGCGACGCTGTCCACCGGCGAGGTGGCACCAGCGCGCACCGCCCCGGGACTCGAATGGTTCGGCGAAGTGGGCGCCGCGGCCGGCTACGCGGTGGTCGCGAGCTGGTCCGGGACCGGCCCCGAGAAGATCGATGTCATCTTCGCGGACCGCACTCGCACCACCGCGCTGACCGGCACGCACAGACCCGCCCGGCGACCGTCGGCCGACCCGTCCGCACACGCGAACACTCCCCTGGGGTCCCGGGGCGGGATCTCGATTCCCAGGCTGCGGGCGGACCTGGCCGCCGTGCTGCCCGATTACCTGGTGCCCGCTGCCATCGTGGTGCTCGATGATCTCCCGCTGAACCCCAACGGGAAGGTCGACACGGCCGCGCTTCCCGCTCCGCAAGCGCGCACGACGCGGGCGCAACGGCCGCGCACCACCACCGAGTCCGCGCTGTGCACGGTGTTCGCCGAGGTGCTCGGGCTGGCCGAGGTCGGCGTCGAGGACAGCTTCTTCGCACTCGGCGGGCATTCGCTGCTGGCCACCCGGCTGGTGAGCCGCGTCGCCGCGGAACTGGACATCAACTTGACCGCGCGAGCGGTGTTCGACAATCCCACGGTGGCGGGCCTCGCCTCCGCAGTCGCCGACGCGGGTGGCTCGCGCCCCCGGTTGCTGCCCCGGCACCGTCCCCGGCCGCTGCCCACGTCGTACGCCCAACGCCGGTTGTGGTTCATCCACCAGCTCGAAGGCCCCTCGGTCACGTACCACATGGGCGCGGCGCTGCGGCTCACCGGAGCGCTGGATCTCGCGGCGCTGCGCGCCGCGTTCGCCGACGTGGTGGCCCGGCACGAAAGCCTGCGCACCGTGTTCCCGGAGCAGGACGGGGAGCCGGTGCAGCTGGTGCAGCCGCACGCGCAGGCGCCGGTGCGGGTACGGCCGGTCACCGAGGCCGCGCTGCCCGGCGAACTCGCCGCGGCGGCGGGAGAGGGCTTCGACCTGATCGCCGAGCCGCCGATCCGCGCGACGCTGTTCCAGCTCGGGCCGCACGAGTCGGTCCTGCTGATCGTGCTGCACCACATCGCGGGCGATGGCTGGTCGGTGCATCCGCTGACCCGGGATCTCGTGCGCGCTTACCGGGCACGAGCCCGCGGTGCCGCACCGGAGGTGGAGCCGTTGCCGGTGCAGTACGCGGATTACGCGCTGTGGCAGCGCGAAATGCTGGGCTCCGAGGACGATCCCGAATCCGTGCTCGCCCGCGAACTCGCCTACTGGACCGAACGGCTCGCCGGTCTCGCGCCGGAACTCGAACTCGGAGCCGACCGGCCGCGCCCGGCGGTCGCGCAGCACCGGGGCGGCACGGTGCACTTCACCGTCGAGACCGCGGTCGTGGACGAGCTGGAACGGCTCGCGCACGCCGCGAACGCGAGCCTGTTCATGTTCCTGCACACCGGCGCGGCCGCGCTGCTGACCAGGCTCGGTGCCGGAACGGACGTGCCGATCGGCACACCGGTGGCCGGGCGCGCCGACAGCGCGCTCGACGACCTGGTCGGACTGTTCGTGAACACCCTGGTGCTGCGCGCCGACACCGGCGGGGACCCGACTTTCCGGGAGCTGCTCGAACGGATCCGGGCGACCGACCTCGAAGCCTTCGACCACCAGGACGTGCCGTTCGAGCGGTTGGTGGAGGCGCTCAACCCGGACCGGTCCATGGCCCGGCACCCGCTGTTCCAAGTGGCGCTCGCGTTCGAGGAAGGCGCCGCGGAACCGCCGGGCTTTCCGGGGCTGGAAGTCGAGGCCGAGCCGGTGCCGACCGGCACGTCGCGATTCGACCTGACCTTCGCGCTGTCCCGGCGGGGCCCCGGCGGCGAGCTGCGCGGCGGGCTGGAGTACAGCCGCGAGCTGTTCGATCCGGACACCGCGGAGCGGATCGCGAGCCGTTTCGAGCGGCTGTTGCGGGCCGCCGCCCGCGACCCCGATCGCC
>NZ_JAFRFW010000159.1:0-1898 GCF_017434145.1 Saccharopolyspora sp.
CTGGAAGCCTTCGCAGATCTCGACCGTGGTGGTCTTGCCCGCACCGTTCGGGCCGAGCAGTGCGAGCACGCTGCCGCGCGCCATGCACAGGTCCAGCCCGGCCACGGCCACGGTGTCGCCGAAGCTCTTGGTCAGCCCCCGCACCTCCAGCGCCGGGGAGTGCTGCGGCGCGCCCTCGGCCGCCTCCTGATCCCCCGGGCCGTCCTGGGCCGCCCCGTCTCGGACTGCCCCGTCTCGGACCGCGTCGTCCTGGACCGCGCCGTTCGGCACTGGGCGGCCGGTTGGGGTGCTCGCGGCTTCGTTCACGACCTCCAAGCCTATGACGTGACCGGGCGCGCACCCCTCCGGGTCGGTAGCAGCCGCGGCACCTTCCCGCGCATGAACCACAGCAGCACGGCGAACGCGATCAACGAGGCGATCACGGCGAGCGGGATCTGGTACGCACGCAGCACATAAGCCGTACCGGTCGGCGCCACCAGCAGCGCCACCACCGCGCAGATCGCCGCCGCGGTGATCCGGAACCGGGTGTTGTTCGTGGACAACGCCAGCGGGATCACCATCCACAGCAGGTACCAGGGGTGCAGCACCGGCCCGAACACCGCCAGCGTGCCCAGCGTGATGCCCAGCGCGGTCAGCGGCTCGACGCGGCCCTTGAACGACAGCCACAGCAGCCGCAGGCACACGACCCCGGTCACCGCGTAGCCGATCAGCTTCGTGATGACCAGCATCGAGTCGGTGTGGTTGCCCAGCCCCAGCAGCATCCCGAGCCCACCGCCGGTCATGCCGAACGCGGTCATCGGTGCCAACCACGTCTTGATCCGGTTCGGCACGTCGAAGGTGTCGATCCAGCCCAGGCCCCAGCCGCTGGCGACCGTGATCACCGCCATGGTGGCCAGGAACACCGCCAGCAGCCCAGCGGCAACGATCACCAGGTCGCGGAACCGCCCGCCGCGCCTGCGGGCGACGTAGACGCCGAAGAACCCGAGCGCGATGAATCCGGGCGGTTTGATCGCGCCGCCGATGGTCAGCAGCACCGCGGTCGCGGCCACGCCCAGCGGGCGGCGCCAGCGCAGCCCGAGCTCGATCGCGGCGAACATGATCCCGACCAGCAGCGCCTCGTTGTGCGCACCGCTGATCACGTGGAACAGCGTGATCGGGTTGGCCGCCGAGAGCCACAGCGCGGCCACCGGATGCACCCCGCAGCGCACCGCCAGCCGCGGGATCGCCCAGATCGCCAGCATCAGCCCGGCGATCATGACCGCGCGCCACAGCAGCACGCCGAACACCACGTCGGTCCCGATCACCCGGGCGAGGTGCTGGCCGACCATGAGGAACAGCGGGCCGTACGGCGAAGGCGTGTCGCGCCAGATGTTCGGCACGTTGGCGACCAGCGGGTGCTCCACGCCCAGCGCCGCGGAAGGCCCGAGCGTGTAAGGGTTCACGCCGCTGGCGGCCACCGCGTTCTGCCCGAGGTAGGTGTACATGTCGGTGCTGAACAGCGGCGGCGCGATCGCCAGCGGCAGGCCCCACATCACGACCGTGCGGTCCAGCTGGGTGCGGGTGATCATGCGCGCCCGGCCGGGCCAGGACAGCTTGCCCAGCCACAGCCACGCGGTGACGATCATGAGCATCCCGAGCCACGCGCAGGCCATCGCCACCGTCGGGATCCGCGCGGGCAGTCCGAGCAGGCGCACTCCGATGAGCGGGTTGTTCACCGGCGCGGCGCCCGCCCCGACGGCGCCGAAGGCCAGCACCAGCGAGCCTGCGGTGCCGAAGCGGCGCACCAGGTCGAGCTGCCTGCGTTCCGGTGCGTCCAGCGGTTCCGGATCGCCGTCGCTGCCGACGGTGCCGCCGTGCCCGGCAGCACCGTCACCGAGGTGTTCGCCGGCACCGTGGTC
>NZ_JAFRFW010000160.1:0-5755 GCF_017434145.1 Saccharopolyspora sp.
AAGGACAAGGACAAGGACAAGCAGCCGACCAACGACGACGTCGAGAACACCGTCAAGACCTACTACTCGCTGGTTCCCGACGACCTGGACAAGTCGTGGTCGCTGCTCGGGCCGAACATGCAGACCATGGGCAAGGACAGCTACGAGTCGTTCTGGGAGTCCGTCGACGACGTGAAGGTGCTCGGCAAGCCGAAGTCGGCGGGTTCCAAGGTGCTGGTGCAGCTGGAGTTCGAGAAGAACGGGAAGAAGAGCCGCGAAAGGCACCTGCTCGGCATGGTCGCCCGCGATGGTGAGCCGCTGATCAACAGCGACTCCCGGATCGGCTAGCCGGCGGCGCGGGCAACGCACTCGCCGCTCAGGCCGCCGCGATCTCGGCCAGCGTCGACAGCAGCGTCCGGGTAGCCGACTGGTCGGCCACCGCTTCGCGCACGGCGGTGTAGATCCGCCGCACCGGCACCGGGCGGCAGACGTCGCGGATCACGACACCGGGATGCACGATCCCCAGCGCCAGCCGCGGCTGCAGCGCGATGCCCATTCCGGCCGCGACGAATCCCTGCGTGGCGTAGTCGTTCTCCGTTTCCAGCGCGATCCGCGGCGCGAAACCGGCGCTGCCGAACGCGTCCCGCAGCGACTCCTCGCAGGGCCCTCCCGGGCCGACGCCGCCGAGCACCCAGGACTCGTCGGCCAGCCGAGCCAGGTCGATCGGTTCCTCGTCGGACAGCGGGTGCCCGCGCGGCAGCACCACCCGGTACGGCTCGTCGACCAGGTGCTGCACCCGGATTCCGCGCGATTCGGGGATTTCGCGGCCGACCACGATCACGGCGACGTCGGCTTCGCCGGTGGTGACTTCGCCGAGGGTGCCTTCGTCGATCATCTTGAGGTCGAGCCGCACCCCCGGCAGTTGCGCGCGGAACTTCGCCGCGGCAGGCGGGATCAGCCCCACGCCCGCGGTGTGGAAGTAGCTCACCCGGAGCCTGCCGGTGCGCCCTGCGCGCAGGTCGGCGAGGTCGGCTTCGGCATCGGCGAGCAGGTCGGCCAGCCCGGCGGCGCGTTCGGCCAGCAGGCTGCCTGCGGCGGTCGGGCGCACTCCGCGGCCCACCTTCTCCAGCAGCGCGGTGCCCGCTTCCCGTTCCAGCGCGCTGATCTGCTGGCTGATCGCGGACGGCGTGTAGCCGAGGTTGCTCGCGGCGGAGCTGATCGAGCCGCCGGTGACGACGGCTCGCAGCACCTGCATCCGGCGGGCGTCGAGCATGACTCGACCGTACAGCACTGCTGAAAGATCCGTTCAGAATATTTCGATTGTGCTAACGAGTCCTCGGTGGCGAAGCTGGAGTCATCGGCGCGGAACTCACGCGAACCGCGGCACGGGCGTCCGCAGGTTGCGGACGGAACCAGGGGGAATCATGACTTCTTCGGCCAGCTACCTGCGACTCGGCGCGCTGGCGGTGTTGTGGGGCGCGAGCTTCCTGCTGATCAAGATCGCGCTCACCGCGATGTCGCCGGTGCAGATCGCGTTCACCCGGATCGTGCTCGGTGCGCTGGTGCTGGTCGTGCTGTGCGCGCTGCGCGGCATCCGGCTCAGCTCGGACCGCCGGTTGTGGCGGCACGTCGCGGTGGCCGGGCTGTTCGCCAGCGCCCTGCCGTGGATGCTCTACGGGGTCGCCGAGCGTTCCGTGGACTCCGGGCTGACCGGAGTCCTGAACGCCACCACTCCGCTGTGGACGCTGCTGTTCGGCTTCCTGTTCGGGCAGCAGCGCGCGCTCGCGCCGCGCAAGCTCGGCGGCCTGGCGCTGGGTTTCGCGGGCGTGCTGCTGATCCTCGCGCCGTGGCAGGCCGTCAGCGCGGGCCCGGGAGTGCTCGCGTGCCTGGCCGCCGCCGCCAGCTACGGCATCGGGTACGTCTACATCGGACGGCACTTGACCGGGAGCTCGGGCGATGCTCCGGCGCCACTGGCGATGGCGGGGATGCAGCTGACCGCGGCAGCGGGGATCGCGGTGCTGGCGCTGCCCGTCGAAGGTTTCCCGGCGGTGCGCTTCGAGCCCGCCGCGCTGCTGGCCGTCGCGGTGCTCGGCGTGTTCGGCACCGGCGTCGGCTTCGCGCTGAACTACCGGCTGATCGCGGACGAGGGACCGACGGCCGCCTCCACCGTCACCTACGTGATGCCGGTGGTTTCGGTGCTGCTCGGCTGGCTCGTGCTCGGCGAGCAGATCGGCGGGCGCGTTGTGGGCGGCATCGCGCTGGTCCTGCTCGGGGTAGCGCTGTCCCGGCAGGGACGGCCCGGCGCGGCACGCGCGCGGGTGCAGCGAGTGAGGTCGGTGCTGCGGGCCGGCTCGCAGCTCTACGCGGACCTCGCCACCAACAATCCGATGAAGTGAGGACTCAGACCAGCCTGCGGTCGCTGGCCCAGCGGGAGAGCTCGTAGCGGTTCGACAGCTGCGTCTTGCGCAGCACGCTGGACACGTGCGTCTCGACCGTCTTCACCGAGATGAACAGCTCCGAAGCGATCTCCTTGTAGGCGTACCCGCGCGCCAGCAACCGCAGCACGTCCCGCTCCCGCGGGGTGAGCTGGTCCAGCTCCGGATCGCTCACCGGAGCCGAGTCCGGCCCCTGCGCGAAGGCGTCCAGCACGAACCCCGCCAACCTCGGGGAGAACACCGGATCACCACCGGCCACCTGGCACACCGCGTCCGCCAGTTCCCGCCCGGAGATCGTCTTGGTGACGTAGCCGCGCGCTCCGCCGCGGATCACCGCGATGACGTCCTCGGCGGCATCGGAGACCGACAGCGCCAGGAAGACCACGTCGGGGTACTCGGTGCGGGTGCGGCGCAGCACCTCCGCGCCGCCTCCGTCGGGCATGTGCACGTCGAGCAGCACGACCTGCGGGAGGTAGTGCCCGATGCCCGCGACGGCCTCTGCGACCGAACCGGCCTCCCCGACCACTTCGACCCGATCCGCGGCACCGGCCAGTTCGGCGCGCACCCCGGAGCGGAACAACGCGTGGTCGTCCACGAGGAACACCCGCACCGGGCCGGGCTGATCTGCTGCTGTCACGACTGGTCCTCCTTGGTCGGCCCGCCCTCGGCTCGCCGGTGCGCCTGCCGGGGCATGTCCAGTTGCACTTCGGTGCCAGAGCCGGGCGCGGTCTTGAGCCGCACGGCGCCGCCGTTGCGCCCCATCCTGCCCCGGATCGAGTCGGCCAAGCCATGCCGGTCGGCGGGCACCGCCTCCGGGTCGAATCCCGTGCCGCGGTCCCGCACGAAGATCGAGACCTGCTCGGGTTCGACTTCCGCGTAGACGCTGACCTCACCGGTGCCCGAATGCTTGGCGGAGTTCACCACGGCCTCGCGCGCGGCGGCCAGCAGCGCCGTGAGCCGCTCGTCGAGCTCGCAGTCGCCGACCACGACGTGCTGCACCTCGATCGCGAAGGCGTCCTCGATCTCCCCGCACGCTTCGGTCAGCTGCGCCGAGAGCGTCGCGGCCTGCTCCTGCCCGGCCGACTCGACCTGGCCGGACCCCTGCCCGGAACCGCCGCGCCCGTACCCGTCCGGGCCGTAGAGCCAGTTCCGCAGCTCCCGCTCCTGCCCGCGGGCGAGCCTGCGCACCTCGCGCTCCGAACCCGCCTGCTTCTGGATCAGCGCGAGCGTCTGCAGCACCGAGTCGTGCAGGTGCGCGGCGATCTCGGCGCGCTCCTGCGAGCGGACCCGGCCCGCGCGCTCCACGTTCAGGTCCCGCACCAGCCGCATCCACCACGGCACGGTCAGCACCGCCGCGCCGACCAGCGCGGTCATCGTGGACAGCAGCGCGAACCGCAGATCGCTCACGCTGGCGGACCCGCCCAGGAACACCACGGCGCCGATCACCACCAGCGCTGCGCCCGAGACGATCCGCACCACGGCCGAGCGACCGCCACCGCCGAGCACCGCGCCCGCCATGCCGGACCGGGCGCCTTCCCGCCAGCGCCTGCGCTGCGACTCGTCGGCTTCCCGCCACACCACGGCGGCACCGACCAGCGCGACCCCGAGCGGCCCGGTCAGCCAGCCGGGCAGGATGCCCAGCAGAGCGACGGCGGCCACCAGCCCGATTCCGAGGATGATCAGCCCGAGCCCCTGCTGGCGCTCCCGGTCCGACAGCGGCCGCTCCGCACCGCTGCTCTGCGGCACGAAGACCCACAGGATCCCGTAGGCCAGCACGCCGGCCCCGCCGAACGCGGCGAGCACGGCGAACACCGCGCGCACCCACAGCACCGAAACGTCCAGGTGGTCGGCGATCCCGCCGCAGACCCCGGCGATCAGTCGCCCGCCGCGCCGCCGGTACAGCTTCGGATAGGCGAGGACGCGGTGCGCTCCGCTGCGGTCGGGCGCCGCACTGCGTTCGGACGCCGCGTCGGTTCGTTTCCGGGACCGGATGCTCACGAACTCGATGGTTCCACGCGCACGCGAGCGCGGTCATCGGGGAATCTCCAGGGCAGCACCCGTCGCGGTCAGGGATTTCCCCGATGTGCCGGGCCGCGGCGCTCGCGGATAGTCGGCGGCATGACTGGGAGCGTCCGCGACACACTGCGCGAGATGTGGGAGAGCCGACCGGCCCGGCCGCGCCACGGCCGCAAGATCGCCGGGGTGTCGGCGGCCATCGGACAGCGCTACGGCATCGATCCGGTGCTGGTGCGGGTGGTGTTCATCGTGGCACTGCTGACCGGTGGCGCCGGGATCGCGCTGTACCTGCTGGGATGGCTCGTGCTGCCGCCGGAGCAGTCGCGGGTCACCAGCGGCACGCGGCAGGCCCTGTCGGTGCTGGGAGTCGTGCTCGTGGTGCTGTTCGGGGCGCCGATCGCGTTCGCGTCGCTGCACTCGGTCGGACTCGTCGCGTTCGCCGCGGGGCTCGCGGCGCTGTTCTTGCTGCACCGCAATTACCAGGACCGGGCGATTCGCGGTTCGGCGCCGGAACGGCCGCAGCAGGACAACGTGTGGGTCTACGCGGACTCCGCGGCCGAGGCCCGTAGCGGGTCGTCCGCGGAGCAGCCACCGGCGTGGGACCCGCTCGGCGCTGCCCCGTTCGCCTGGGACCTCCCCGAGCCGCCGGAAGTGCAGGCTGAGCCGCCGCGCAAGCGGCACTGGATCACCTGGGGGACGGTGCTGCTCGCCGTGTTGGCCGGGGCGGCCGCGCTCTACGAAGGCGGCGACGAACGAGCGCTCGCGGTAGCGCTGGGCGTGCTCGGCGTCGGGATGCTGGTCGGCGCGTTCCTGCACGGCGGCCGCGGGCTGATCGCGTTCGCGCTGCCGGTCGGAGCGCTGGCGCTGCTGCTCGGCATGAACGAGGAGCACCGGGAGGTGAACTACCGGCCGCCGCAGGTCAACGCGGACCGGATCGTCGTCGCCGCCAGCCCGGCCGACCTGGAAAGTTCCTACCAGGGCGGCTCGCGCTTGATCTCGCTCGACCTCCGGCCGCTGCGCATACCGGCCGGCGAGAGCGTCGCGACCAGCGCGGAAACGACCAACGGTCTGATCCGCGTGCTGCTGCCGCCAAACGTGGACGTCACCGCGGAATGCGGCGCCGACGGCGGGTCCGCCGAATGCCTGGGCTCGCAGGCGAACGGCAGCAACAGCCGGATCAGCGTCACCGACAACGGCCCGGACGGACCCGGTGGCGGACACGTCGAACTCGACTTGACCACTGCGAACGGGCGCGTGGAGGTGCTCCGTGGCTGACGACGATTCTCGCGCGAACGGCGACGACCACACGAAACCGGACACCGTGC
>NZ_JAFRFW010000161.1:0-3322 GCF_017434145.1 Saccharopolyspora sp.
GCTCCGCGCCGCCCGCGCGTCCCGCACCGCACCCGCCGCGCTGGGATTTCCGGCCGGGCCGGCCGGATCTGAGCTCCTTCCCGCGCAAGGACTGGCTCAGCGCGCACCGCCGGATCGTGCGCAACATGCCTGCCGGGGACCTCGACTACGGCGACCCGCAAGGACCACTGGAACTGCGCGAAGTGCTCGCCGACTACCTGCGGCGTTCCAGGGCGGTGGACACCGCGCCTGATCGGTTGATCGTCTGCAACGGCTACAGCGAAGCGTTATCGCTGCTCAGCAGGGCCCTACTGGCGCAGGGAACCGGCTCGGTGGACTTCGAGGACCCCTCGCTGCCGCAGTTCCGGGACATCGCCGCGAGCGCGGGGATGCGGGTGCGCGGTGTTCCCGTGGACGACCAGGGCATCGAAGTGCAGCGGCTGCGCAGACCGGTCACCGTGATCACTCCCGCGCACCAGTACCCGCTGGGGGTGACCATGCGGGCGCAGCGCCGCTCGGCGCTGATCCGCGCGGCGCGCTCGGCGGGAGGTCTCATCGTCGAGGACGACTACGACGGCGAATTCCGGTTCGACCGCCGACCGGTCGGATCGCTGCAGGGGATGGCGCCCGATGTGGTGATCTACGCGGGCACGGCGAGCAAGAGCCTCGCCCCGGCGCTGCGAATAGCGTGGCTCGCATTGCCCGCACGCCTCGTGGAACCGGTGCGGGCGATGAAGCTGCCCGGTGGGCACGGCTTCGATCAGCTCGCCTTGGCCGAGATGCTGCGATCCGGTGCGTACGACCAGCACGTCCGGCGATCGCGCAACACCTACCGCTCGCGGCGCGAACAGCTCTTGCGCGCGCTGGACGGTCTTCGCGCCCGGCACCGGCTCTACCCCGCGGGGATCTCGGCCGGGCTGCACCTGACCCTGAGACTTGATCCGGACGGCCCCGGCGAACGTGAAATCCTGACCCGCGCCCGCGCACGCGCCGTTGAACTCGAAGCTCTCGGGCCGCACTGGGTGAACGCGCAGTCCCGGCCGCCCGGCGTCGTCATCGGCTACGCGGCACCTGCGGAGCACGCCTTTCGGCCAGGGCTCGCAGCGCTGCTCGACGCACTTGACCCATGACAGCCGGTTCCCGTGGTCCGTCCCGATAAAGTGCGGTCCCGCGAGCGACCGGCAGGACACCATAGGGGAACTGGTGTTCTACTCTATGCCGCAGGTTCGTGAGATCGAGGAGGAACTTTGGACGCGGAAGCAGATCAGGGCACCAGCGAAGGAACCGAGCAAGCCGCGGCGCCGGAATCGGGCCAGACCCCGGCCGCGGGCACCGACGAGGGCACGGGTGCAGCCGCCGCGGCGGAGTCCGCGCCGAAGAAGCCGAAGCCCCGCAAGCAGAGTTCGGCCAAGAAGACCCGCACCGTCGAGCTCACCCTCACCGTGACCGGCACCGCCGAAGGCGAATGGCAGGCCGAGCTGCTGCACTCCGGCAAGCGGGTCGTGCAGGGCCTGCCGATCCCGGCCGCCGCCGTGTCCAAGGCCGCGGCGGAACTGCACGAGGACATCTCGGAAGCCATCGAGGGGGTAATCAGCGCCGCGCGGGAACAGCACGAAGCGAAGCTGGCCGAACTCGAAGCCGAGGTCGAACGGGTCCGCAAGGCCCTTTCCGACCTGGAGGGCTGAGCCCCGCAGCGACGCAGCCGACAGGTGGTGGCGGCGCGCACGCCACCACCCGGCGGCCCGGCGGCTCAGAACATCAACACCATCCGCCCCCGCGCACCGCCGGCCTCCAAGGCACGGTGCGCCTCCGGCGCCTGGTCCGCGGAGAAGGTCTGGGCCACCCGCAAGCTGAGCACACCTTCCTCGACCTGCGCGCGCAGCCGGTCCAGCTTCTCCTTCTCCAGCTGATAATCGCGCACTGACACCGGGTGGTACGTGATCCCGCGCTCGCCCTCAGCGGAGAAGAACCGCACGGTCGTTACCCGGCCTCCGTCGCGAACCGCGGGAAGCACGAGTTCGTTGTGCACGGCACCATCCGCCACGGCGTGCACGCCCTCCGGTTCGACCTCGCGGAGCCGTTTCGCCACGTCGTCGCCGCGCTCGACGATGACGTCCGCGCCCAGCGACCGGACCAGCTCGCGATCCTTGTCGGCCGCGTCCGCGATCACCTTCAGCCCGTCGGCCTTCGCCAGCTGCACGACGTGGCCACCGAACGCGCCTGCCGCGCCGGTCACCGCGAGCGTCTGACCCGGTTGCAGTTCCAGCAGGTCGAGGGCTTGCCGGGCGGTGAGCGCGTTCATCGGCAGACTCGCGGCGGCGACGTCGTCCGCGCCTGCGGGAACCCGCACGACCGACCGCTCGGGCAGCACCAGGCTTTCCGAATAGCCACCGTGCGCTCCGTCGGGCACCACGATCGCCATCACGTGCTCGCCGACCGCCAGATCGGAGACCTCGGACCCGACCTCGTCCAGCACCCCGGCCACGTCCATCCCGGGCACGTACGGGGGCGGATTCGTGCGCAGGCGTTCGGCATAGGCACCGCTGCGCAGGACCGTGTCGGTGGGGTTCACCGCGGCGGCTCGAACGTCGATCCGCACTTCGCCGGGTCCGGCATGCCGCTCGGGGATCTGGAATTCCCGCAGCACATCGGGACCGCCGAACTCAGAGACACCTATCGCTCGCATACGGCGTACAACCCGATCTCCGCGGGCGGCTATTCCCCGGCCGGACACCACCCGCACGTGTAATGGCGAACGGATGTTCGATGCTGGATGATCGAACACATGAACGCCAAAACGAAGCCGCTCGACTGCAGCCCGCACCTCAGCGCCGTGCCCGCCGATCGCGCCGGGCCGGAGGAGCTGGACCTCGACCCGCCGGCCCAGGAACAGCAACCGTCCCAGCAGCTGTCGGAGTGCTCGGACGGTTCGCTGGTAGACGCGATCCGGCAGTGCGAGGCGATCCGCTACCGCGCGCTGTCCGATCAGCTCGCCTTGATCACCGAGGCGCAGCGCCGCGGGCTGTGCCTGACCCCCGGGCCGCGCCCGGCGGACCGCCACGCCGCGGCGGGCACGGATGCGGAGGACCCGCCGACATGATCACCAACGCACGACACCGACGGCAGTCCGGAACACGGCAGCCGGAAAAGCGGAAGGCCCCCGCCCGGGAACGGGCGAGGGCCTTCCGAAAGCAGATCCGCAGCCGCGGATCGCGGACTTCGTTACCGGTAGTCGCGGCCGAAGTCGTAGTCGTCCAGCGGCACCGCAGCACCGGTGCCCGCACCGAACACATCCGGGGTGTAGTAGCCGTCGTCGTAGGACGGGATCGCGTAGGCCGCGGCC
>NZ_JAFRFW010000162.1:0-2046 GCF_017434145.1 Saccharopolyspora sp.
CCGGTGCCGAGGCCGCCGAGGAGGAGGAGCAGGACGAGTTCGACGTCGTCATCGACGACGCCGGCGACAAGAAGATCCAGGTCATTAAGGTCGTCCGCGAGGTCGTCTCCGGCCTTGGCCTGAAGGAGGCCAAGGAAATGGTGGAGGGCGCCCCGAAGGTCGTCCTGGAGAAGGTCGACAAGGAGAAGGCCGACGACGCCAAGGCCAAGCTGGAGGAGTCCGGCGCCAAGATCTCCCTGAAGTGATCTTCACCGTTCGGTCCCGGGGCCGCAGGGGTCCCGGGACCGGTCGGCTTTTCCGTTTTCCGGAATAGTTCGCCCGGGCGCGCGTTCCGCGCCCGTCGAATGGCTTTTGTCGCGCGTTCCGCGCGCATTCATCCGCGGTGGCCGACGACCGCAGGTTCGATCCGATAACGATTCGCGGGGCGGCCGGACTGTTCCGCGGTTCGGCGTCGCGGGATGCGGCTGCCGCTCAAACGGCTGCCGTGCAAGGTTTTGCAAGCGGGTACTCGCGCAGAGTGCCCGCTTTTTTGCGCTCCGCGCACGAACGCTTGATCATTTCGGCCGCCGGATCGATGGTTTCGGACACTTCGGAACAGTTTCGGTGCGCCTCTGGGAATCAACTGAACTCGTGAGTAACCTGTCCGGGTCTCGCTCGTTAGCCAGGTGTGACGCTACTGACGTTCGTTAGTCGAGTCACGTATGCGAGGCTCCCGGCCGGGTTGCACTACTGCACCTGGCGGAAGCGCTGCCGACGAGCAACGCGGCCAACGACGGAACGCGGAGGTGCCGGATGGGTGTCGAGGTGACGGTCGAGGGCTTGTCCAAGTCCTTCGGCGCGCAGACCATCTGGCGGGACGTAACGCTGACCCTGCCGACCGGGGAGATCAGCGTGCTGCTCGGACCTTCCGGCACCGGCAAATCCGTGTTCCTGAAATCGCTGGTCGGCTTGCTCAAACCGGAGCAGGGCAGCGTGCTGATCGACGGCGTGGACGTCTGCGACTGTTCGGAGAGCAAGCTTTACGAGGTGCGCAAGCTGTTCGGCGTGCTGTTCCAGGACGGTGCGCTGTTCGGTTCGATGAACCTTTACGACAACATCGCGTTCCCGTTGCGCGAGCACACCCGCAAGGGCGAGTCGCAGGTCCGCGAAGTGGTCCTCGAGAAGATGGAGATGGTCGGTCTCATCGGTGCCGAGGACAAGTTGCCCGGTGAGATCTCCGGCGGTATGCGCAAGCGCGCGGGCCTGGCGCGCGCGCTGGTGCTGGATCCGGAGATCCTGCTGTTCGACGAGCCGGACTCCGGTCTGGACCCGGTGCGCACCGCATATCTGAATCAGTTGATCGTCGACTTGAACGCGCAGATCGACGCGACCTGCCTGATCGTCACGCACGACATCAACACCGCGCGCACGGTGCCGGACAACATCGGAATGCTGTTCCGCCGCAACCTCGCGATGTACGGGCCGCGGGAAATGCTGCTGACCTCCACCGAGCCGGTGGTGGAGCAGTTCCTCAACGGCCGCAAGCAGGGTCCGATCGGGATGAGCGAGGAGAAGGACGCCGGGCAGGCCGCCGCCGAGCTCGCGGAGTTGCAGGACGAGTCGCGGGTGCCGCACATCATTCCGCAGCTGGAGGCCACCGCGGGACTGCCGGAGCGGGCCGCGGTGCGGCGCAGGCAGAACCGGGTGATGGCGAATCTCGGTTCGCTGCCCCCGGAAGCTCAGCGCGAGATCGTCAACAGCCTCAGCGCGAAAGACCGCGAGTACTACGGCATTCGCGAGGGTGCTGCGCCGGTTCCGGCCGCGTCGATGAGCGGGTCGTTGCCGACCGCCGATGTGGCTCGGGTTCCGTCGCAGCAGCAAGCGCCGCAGCACCAGCAGCCCGGGCAGCACCAGCAGCAAGCCGCGCCGCAGCACCAGCAGGCGCCGGCGCACCAGCCCGGCCCGGCCAACCAGGCCCGTCCTGCCAATCAACCCCGCCCGGCCAACCAGCCGGGGCCGGCGAACCAGCCCGGTCCGGCGAATCAACCCGGTCCGGCGAATCAACCC
>NZ_JAFRFW010000163.1:0-2543 GCF_017434145.1 Saccharopolyspora sp.
CGCATGCTCCGAGGATCGCCCCTCCCCGTTTCCCTGGTTTGAGCTCGGTGTTACACGCGAGTCACAACCTCCGTGCGGCGTACCGGAACGATCCGCAGGAACCGGCGAGAGCGGCGGGGACACGCGCCGCCTGGAGGGGTTGGCGGCTGACGGGGCCTGAGTTGGGCATTGTAACTAAACGGCGTTCAGTCAACTCGCGAATCTCGATGGAGCGGATCGCGTGCTGACACCCAATTTGGTCGAAAATGTCATACCCAATTCCGAATTGCCGTAGTATCTTCACCGCTTCAGCAGGCGGATTGACATCCAGCAATGCCCGGAACGCCTCATATTGGCTGCCGAACTCGTCCCCCACGAGGCCCCGCCCCACAGACATGATGCTTTGATCTTGGTCCGGAAGGAGTATAAACCAGCCTTCGAGCGCCAAGCCCAACCGGCGACCACTTCGCATACCTCAACTCCACCCTTAACTCCAATGGAGCAATTTCGCTATGCGAGCCTACTCTGAATGGCTGACAATGATGCGATTTTCATGGAATACTCGCCATCAGGCACGATTCGTGCTATAGCCAGGGGCTGGCGACACCCCCCGGCGTGCGAGCTCACCGGGAAAGCGGGTTCCTGGCCGGCCTGCCCTCGTACACTCTGGCCACGACGAGGTCAGGTGAGTAGAAAGGTAGAAGCGAACGGTCATCCGGTCAGCGGGGCCAGCGCCCGCACGCTGCACAAGCGCGTGCCGAGGCAGGCCGACCGCGATCGGATCCGGCGATCCGCTGTCGCGTTGGCGGTGACCGCGCCGGGGCGAGCAGCCCGATGATGGCGCAACTATTCGACGAGATGGCTAATCCAACCCAGTACCAGGTCGACGAGCACGACACCGAGGAGTCCTCCGTCGAGTCCGAGCGGCATCAGTCCCGATAGGAGAAGGTTCTTCTCGGCCGGGACCGCGGCGAGCGTCCGGTACGAGCGGCCCGTACCTTTTCGGCGAACAAAGGGCCCCAGCATGCGCAACCTGCCCCCGCGTCAGCCGCGGTGCGAATGCGCCCACGGAATGGGTCATCGTGGGCCTCCCTGCGGCGCGTGGGCCAATGGGTGGGGCTCGCCGGTGAGTGCTGCCAGGGCTGTAGCGACTTCGTCGAGGTTGGCACGGATGTAGGTCGTGGTCGTGCCGGTGTCTCCGCCACTGTCGCTGTGGCCAGCGTAGGCCCGTGCGACAGCGTAGCCGAAGTGGCGTTCAACCCAGGTGAGGGTGGTGTGGCGCAGCCAGTGGGTGCTGATTTGCTGGGTGGCCACCCACGGCAAGTGCCGGCCGAGCCTGGTCCAGAGGTGGTCGTAGCGCCGTGAGATCGGCTGCCCGGAGCGGTACCGCAGCAAGGGTCCACCGTGGACGGTCGCGCCGCGTTCCTTGGCATGTGCCTGCAGGTGCCGCATCAGGGTCGGTGAGACCGGTTGCCAACGGATCGTGTCGCCTTTTTCGTGTAGCGCGATCAGGCACTGGTTCGTGTCCAGATCGTGCGGGCGTAGGGCGAGCACGCCTCCGCGGCGGCAGGCGGTTTCGGTGTGCAGCCGCAGCAGCAGGGTGTCCAGCGCGGGGTCGTTGCCCGTCGTGGCCGCGACCTGGTTGATCTCTTCCAGGCCGGTATCGGGCAGGCCACGGCGCGTCGTCGGCAGTCGGCGTGGTTTCGGTACCCGTCGGGCGGGGTTGTCGGTGTCGGTGATCAGCTCGTCGGCGACGGCGTGGTTGTACAGGCAGCGCATTGCGGCGATGAGGTGTTCGGCGGCGCTGCGGCCGCCGCGGGCGTTGCGGCGCGCGACGACGTGGTCGCGGACGTGCTCGGCGAGTTGTTTGATCTCCAGCGGTGTGGGGTCGTCCAGCCGCCGCTGGCCCCACTGGTCGGCGATCCGCTTCCAATAGGACGCATACACCCGTCGTGTGCCCGGCGAGACGGCGGCGGAGACTTTCGGGATGTAGTCGGCGAAGGTCGGTGCGGCGGGACGCTGCGGGGACAGGCCGAGCAGATCCTCCGGGGACACGCCCATCCGCTCCAGGACGACCCGGGAGGCTTCCAGCTCGGCCGCACCCGCGCCTTCGTGCGAGCCGGTGCTCACGAAGCGTCACCCCCGTCGGCGGGGGAGTGGAAGGCGGTGACCATGGCCTCCAGGGCGGCCATGGTGTAGATCACGAGCAAGTCGTGCTCGGGCGTGGCGGCGAGCAGGACCCGATCGGCGGCCTGCACGTGGCACCAGCGCCGAGCGGAGAGCGGCACCGGGATGTGCCCGCGTCGGGTGAGGGTGCACAGGCCGCCTGGATCCGGCCGGATCGCCAACGTCGCGGCGGAGAGCATGCCGACCTGCAGCCGCTGGCCGGGCCACCATCCCAGTGCGTGGGTCACCGAGCGTTCGGCGATGCGCCCGCGCTCATCGACGGCGGCGATCCGATACACCACGCCCGCCGCACCGGGTGCCGCGGCAAGGTCAGGGATCGGCAGATTCTTCCGCGACGCGCTACCAGAGGTAGCGACCCGCGCCTGAACCCGGGGAAC
>NZ_JAFRFW010000012.1:0-4582 GCF_017434145.1 Saccharopolyspora sp.
GGGCTGAGCCGGCCGGACCGGTGGGCCGGGCGCCCATCCTTGCGGAAATGCGGGCTGTTGCGCGGAGCCGCGCTGCTGCCCACCGCTGCCGGGCCGGCCCTGCCCTGCCGGTGCGGAAGACGACCCTGCCGGCGCGGAGGACGACATGGCCGACCACGCTTGATGCAGCGAACGCGGCGCGGTCACCGAAGCCGGGTCCACGCCTTCGACTCTCCAGCCACCTGCCGCGGACCCGGCGGACGACGAACCGATCGACACGGGACCGGTGTGCTCGCCCTCCGCCTGCCAAGCCGGGCCTTTCCCATCCGGCGCGGGAGGTTCGACGCCCATCGGTGCTCACCCCTGCCCTTTCCGCTCACGCCGGTGGTGTCGGTGGCACCGCGCCGGAGGCGATCACCGGAACGACGCGCACCGTCCACCGAATGGTTCCATGCCGCGCCCGCATGATCCGAGCCGGATCGTCCGCCCGCGGATGCCGGGGAGCACCGCCGCAGGGCCTTGGTCGGCTGCGATGATGCGGTCATGGTGGCGATCGCGTACGAGGACCTCACGCCCGGCCGGGTCTTCGACCTGGGCTCGGTGCGGATCGACCGGACGGAGATGGTGGAGTTCGCCCGGCGGTTCGACCCGCAGCCGTTCCACGTCGACGAAGAAGCGGGCAAGCGCTCCGTGCTCGGCGGGTTGTGCGCGAGCGGCTGGTACACGGCTTCGCTGTGGATGCGGGCCTACGTGGATCACGTCGTGGGCGATTCGACCTCGCAGGGCTCGCCCGGTGGCAACGAGCTCACCTGGAGCGCACCGGTGTTCCCGGACGACGAGCTGCGCTTCGGCATGGTCGTCAACAGCAGCAGGCGCTCGCACAGCAAACCCGGGCTGGGGCTGGTGGAGGTCACCGGCACCGCCGATCGCGACGACCAGCGGGTTCTGCGGTTCACCTTCGTCGCCCTGTTCGGCACCCGCGACGCGCCCGGCCAGGACGGCTGAGTCAGCCGGTGAGCGCTCGGACCACGCCGGACGGGCTCGGGCGGCCCAGCTGCTCGGCCATCCAGGCGCTGGTCGCGGCCAGCGCGGCGAGATCCACGCCGTGCCCGATGCCGAGCCCGTCGAGCATCCACACCAGGTCCTCGGTGGCGAGGTTGCCGGTCGCCGACTTCGCGTACGGGCAACCGCCCAGCCCGCCCGCCGAAGCATCCACAGTGGACACTCCGAGCCGCAGCGCCGCGCAGGTGTTGGACAACGCCTGTCCGTAGGTGTCGTGGAAGTGCACCGCCAGCCGCGAAACCGGCACGTCCGCCGCGGTGCACGCCCGCAGCACCGCCTCGACGTGCCCGGGCGTGGCCACGCCGATCGTGTCGCCGAGCGAGAGCTGGTCGCAGCCCATGTCCAGCAGCCTGCGGCCCGCCCGCACGGCCTGCTCGACCGGCACCGGCCCCTCCCAGGGGTCGCCGAACACCATCGACAGGTAGCCCCGCACGGTCATGCCCGCTTCGACCGCGCGAGTCACCACCGGCTCGAACATCGCGAACTGCTCGTCCAGGCCGCGGTTGAGGTTGCGGCGGCTGAAGGCCTCGGTCGCCGATGCGAAGATCGCGATGTCGGTGACCCCGGACTCCAGCGCCCGGTCCAGCCCGCGCGCGTTCGGCACCAGCACCGGATAGCGCACTCCGGAACGGGGTCGCAGCCCGGCCAGCACGTCGGCCGCGTCGGCCAGCTGCGGCACCCACTCCGGGCGCACGAAGCTGGTCGTCTCCACGACGGGCAGCCCGGCCGCGGCGAGCCGGTGCAGGAACTCGAGCTTCACCTCGGCTGGCAGCACGCCCTGCTCGTTCTGCAGGCCGTCCCGCGGGCCGACCTCCCAGATCGTGACCTCGGCGGGCAGCCCGGCCGGCTCCGGCGAGGGCACCCGCATCGGAAGGCCGAGCTCGGGCGCGCTCATCGCTGCTGCTCGCCGTGGTGCTCGTCCACGTCGTCGTTGACCTCGTGGTAGAGCAGGGTGTGCACCCGCTGCACACCGGGGATGTCGTCGAACTCCAGCGGCTCGTCGGAGGCGGACTCGACGATCAGCGTGCCGCAGCCGAGCATCCGGTCGGCCAGGCCCTGGGTGAACCGCACGCTGTTGATCCGCCACATCGGGATGTCCACGCCGGTGCGGGTGAACACGCCCTCGCGGACCATCAGCCGCCGCGAGGTGACCACGAAGTGCGTGGTGCGCCAACGCAGCAGCGGCGCGAGCGTCCACCAGACCACCAGGATCACGCCGACCACGGCGATCGCGATCCACGCGGGCAGGTGCCAGCTGTACTGCCCGGCCATCGCGGCGCCGTACGAACCGGCCCCGACGACCACCAAGAACAGCAGCACCGGGAAGAACAGCATCTTCCAGTGCGGGTGGGTGTGCACCACCACGTACTCGTCCTCACCGAGCAGGCTGTCCGGATAGGCCACCGGAGATCCCTCCCTCAATCACCGCCGCCGATCACGCTACCTTCCCGCGCGCCCTCCGCACGTGATCAGTTGGGGCGAAGGTGCACCACGTCGCCCGCGGAGACCGGTGTGCTGGCACCGTCCACGCCGCGCACCACCAACCGTCCCGACGGGTCCACGTCGGTGGCAACGCCGCGCAGGTCCTCGGTGCCCAGCTCGACCCGGATCCGCTGGCCGAGCGTGCCGCAAAGTCGCTGGTAGCGGTCCAGCAGGCCACTGGCCAGCACGTCCCCGTCCCGTTCCCGCCACTGCCGGTCGGCATCGGCGAACGCGCGGAGCAGGGCGACGGCGAACTCCTCGCGGTCCACCTCGGCACCCTGCGCTGCCAGCGAGGTCGCGGGCAGCCCGCCCGCGCCGTGCGGCAGATCGGCGGCCTGCTGGTGCACGTTGATGCCCATGCCGAGCACGATCGCCATCCCGTCCGGCGCGGCGACCCCTTCGGCGAGGATGCCCGCGGCCTTCTGCCAGCGGTCGGCGTCGCCGAGCAGCAGGTCGTTCGGCCACTTCAGCGTGGCGGTGAGCCCGAACATCGCCTGCACCGTCTCGGCGAGCGCGACTCCGCCGATCAGCGGCAACCACGCGATGGCCTCGCGCGGCACGGTGGACGGCCGCAGCAGCACGCTGACGTGCAATCCCTGACCGCGCGGGGAAACCCAGCCGCGGCTCAACCGGCCGCGCCCGGCCTGCTGCTCCTCGGCGAACAGCACCGTCCGGTCCGCCGCCCCGCGCCCGGCGGCCTGCACCAGGTCGGTGTTCGTCGACCCGGTCACGGTGACCACGTCCAGCGCCGAGTACGGGCCGTCTTCCACGAGTCGCTTGCGGAGGTTGTCGGCATCGAGCAGCACGGGCTCCATGCGCCCAGATTACGAGCACGCTCGACCGGGTCGTGCGCGACCTGGGCATCGGCCGGTTGCGCGCTCGTCGCCGCAACAGTGCCGGTGCGAGGTCAGCTCGGGTATCGGAGTCCGAATCCCAGCGGGAACAGGGCGTCCTGGCCGTCGCCTTCGTTGATCGGCTGCTGGTCGAACGAGCGCATCCAGCTCATCGGCAGCTTCCCGGTCGGGTTGTGGTCGCCGAACAGCACGTCGGCCACCCCCTGCCCTTCGGACCCCGGCAGCCAGGACGCCAGCAGCGCGTTCCAGCCGTCCAGCTCACCGGCGACGTCCAGCGGCCGCCCGGAGACGGTCAGCACGACCACCGGGACGCCGGACTCGCGCAGCTTCGCGATGGTGGCGAGGTCTTCGTCGTCGAGACCGAGCCCGTCCGGCCGGTCGCCCTCGTACTCCGCGTAAGGCGTCTCACCGACCACCGCCACGGCCGCCTGGTAGCTGTCGTCGACGCCTTCTCCGTTGCGGGAGTAGTCGACCTGCGCACCGGGCGCGGACCGCCGGATGCCCTCGAGGATCGTGGTGCCCTCGGTGACGTCCCCGCTCCCGCCCTGCCAGGAGATCGTCCAGCCGCCGCTCTGGTTGCCGATGTCGTCGGCGTTCTTGCCCGCCACGAAGATCTTGCCGTCCTTGGCCAGCGGGAGCACCCCGTCGTTCTTGAGCAGCACCTGCGACTCGCGGACCGCTTCGCGCGCCAGCGCCCGGTGCTGCTCGCCGCCGACCTCGGGAAGGAGGTCGCGCTGGGCGAACGGGCGCTCGAACAGGCCGAGCTCGAACTTCTTGGTGAGGATGCGCCGGTTCGCGTCGTCGATGCGCGTCATCGGCACCCGGCCGGATTCCACCTCGGCGCGCAGGTAGTCCAGGAACTTCTCGTGCCGATCGGACATCATGATCATGTCCAGCCCTGCGTTGACCGAGGCGCGCACCTCCTCCGGCGTGAAGTCCTCCCGCCCGTCGATCTTGTCGATGGCGTCGTAGTCGGAGACCACGATGCCGCCGAAGCCGAGCTCGTCCTTGAGCACGTCGGTGACGAGGTAGCGGTTCGCGTGCAGCTTCACGTCGTTCCAGCTGCTGTAGGAGATCATCACCGAACCGGCGCCGCGCTCGATCGCCTCGCGGAACGGCGGCAGGTGGATCTCGCGCAGTTCCTGCTCGCTGATCTCGGCGTTGCCCTGGTCGTCGCCGCCGGTGGTGCCGCCGTCGCCGACGTA
>NZ_JAFRFW010000013.1:0-2800 GCF_017434145.1 Saccharopolyspora sp.
CGCTGGTCGAGGTGCACACCGCGGAGGAGGCGGACCGCGCGCTGGAGGCCGGGGCGAAGGTCATCGGCATCAACGCGCGCAACCTGCACACCCTGGAAGTGGACCGGGAGGTGTTCGGCCGGATCGCGCCGGGCCTGCCGGTCGACGTGCTGAAGGTGGCCGAGTCGGGCGTGCGCGGTCCTAGCGACCTGATGGCCTACGCGGGTTCCGGCGCGGACGCCGTGCTGGTCGGCGAGG
Organism: Saccharopolyspora sp.; assembly: GCF_017434145.1. Classification (NCBI taxonomy): domain Bacteria; kingdom Bacillati; phylum Actinomycetota; class Actinomycetes; order Pseudonocardiales; family Pseudonocardiaceae; genus Saccharopolyspora; species Saccharopolyspora sp. The sequence goes on from NZ_JAFRFW010000013.1 coordinate 238, forward strand.
GCCTGGTGACCAGCGACAACCCGCGCACGGCGGTGACCCAGCTGGTCACCGCGGGCTCGCACCCGGCCTGCCCGCGCTCCAGCCGCTGAACCGCGGCGCCGCAGCGGCGGATCGGCGCCCCCGCACTACGAGCCCCGGCACGACGAGAGAGGGGAACCCCATGGACACCGTGCACGACGCGCGGAACGTCCGGGCGCACCGGCCGGGCCGGCAGGTGCCCGAGGGGCACGATCCGGACGAGCGGGGCCACTTCGGCCCGTACGGCGGCCGGTTCATGCCGGAGGCGTTGATCGCCGCGCAGGACGAGCTGGCCGCGGAGTACGAGAAGGCCCAGCTCGACCCGGATTTCGTCGACGAGCTCGCCCGGCTGCTGCGGGACTACGCGGGCCGCCCGTCGCTGCTGACCGAGGCCAAGCGGTTCGGCGAGCACGCGGGCGGGGCGCGGGTGCTGCTCAAGCGCGAGGACCTCAACCACACCGGCTCCCACAAGATCAACAACGTGCTGGGGCAGGCGCTGCTGGTCAAGCGGATGGGCAAGCGCCGCGTCATCGCCGAGACCGGCGCCGGTCAGCACGGCGTGGCCACCGCGACGGCCTGCGCGCTGCTGGACCTGGACTGCGTGGTCTACATGGGCGAGGTGGACACCAAGCGGCAGGCGCTGAACGTGGCCCGGATGCGGCTGCTGGGCGCCGAGGTGATCCCGGTCGCGAACGGTTCGGCCACGCTCAAGGACGCGATCAACGAGGCGCTGCGGGACTGGGTCGCCAACGTCGCCGACACGCACTACCTGCTGGGCACGGCCGCCGGTGCGCACCCGTTCCCGCTGATGGTGCGCAACTTCCACCAGGTCATCGGCGAGGAGGCCCGCGAGCAGTCGGTGCACCAGTTCGGCGGGCTGCCGGACGCGGTGCTGGCCTGCGTGGGCGGCGGCTCGAACGCCATCGGGATCTTCCACGGCTTCATCGACGACCCGGGCGTGCGCCTGGTCGGCTGCGAACCCGCCGGGCACGGCCTGGACAGCGGAGAGCACGGCGCCACGCTGAGCAAGGGCACTCCCGGCACGCTGCACGGTGCCCGGTCCTACCTGCTGCAGGACGACGACGGGCAGGTCATCGAGGCGTACTCGATCTCGGCGGGGCTGGACTACCCGGGTGTCGGCCCGGAGCACTCGTACCTGAAGGACTCCGGCCGCGCCGAGTACCGCGGCATCACCGACGACGAGGCGATGCAGGCGTTCCAGCTGCTGTCCCGCACCGAGGGGATCATTCCCGCGGTGGAGTCGGCGCACGCGCTGGCCGGGGCGCTGCAGCTGGGCAAGGAACTCGGGCCGGGCGCGACGCTGCTGGTGAGCCTGTCCGGCCGCGGCGACAAGGACATGGACACCGCCGCGAAGTACTTCGGGCTGGTCGACGAGCAGACCGGTGAGCCCGTCGCGGACGAGTCCGCCGGGGACGAGCCCACCGGGGACGACGCAGAGGGGACGGCGCGGTGAGCGGCCTGCACGAAGTGTTCGCGGCGTGCCGCGACGAGAACCGGGCCGCGCTGATCGGCTACCTGCCCGCGGGCTACCCGACGGTGGACGGCTCGAAGGAGCTGCTGGCGGCGATGCTGTCGGGCACCGCGGACCGGCCGGGCTGCGACATCGTCGAGATCGGCATCCCGTTCTCGGACCCGGTCATCGACGGTCCGACCATCCAGGCCGCCAGCGACACCGCGCTGCGCAACGGCTTCCGGGTGCGGGACCTGTTCGGCGTGGTCTCCGCGGTCGCCGGCTCCGGTGGGCACCCGGTGGTGATGACCTACTGGAACCCGGTGCACCAGTACGGACCGGACAGGTTCGCGCGGGACCTGAAGGCCGCAGGCGGGCTCGGCGTGATCACCCCGGACCTGGTGCCGGACGAGGCCGAGGACTGGATCGCCGCGACCGACGCGCACGGGCTGGACCGGATCTTCCTGGTCGCGCCGTCGTCCACGGAGCAGCGGCTGGCGATGACGGCCAAGGCGAGCTCCGGGTTCATCTACGCCACCTCCGTGATGGGCGTGACGGGCGCGCGGGAGACCGTCGGCGACAAGGCCGAGGAGCTGGTGCGGCGCACCCGGGTGCACACCGACCTGCCGATCGGCGTGGGGCTCGGGGTCCGCTCCGGCGAGCAGGCCGCCGAAGTCGCCGGGTTCGCCGATGCGGTGATCGTCGGCTCGGCGTTCATCGGCCGCGCCGAGCGGGACGGGGCCGACGGCGTGCGCGAAATCGCCGCCGAGCTGGGGGAGGGCGTGCGCTCCCGCTGAAGCCGATCAGCACGCGCGCGCGTGACCGTTTCGTGACGTGCGCGGACCGCGACTCCGGGGTCGCGGGCGGACCGATACGGTGTGCGTCGTGAGCGTCCCAAGCCTCGCCGCCTCGGCGACCCCGTTCCTGGCGAACATTCCCAGCCCGGCGCAAGGCGTCTGGTACATCGGCCCGGTCCCGCTGCGCGCGTACGCGCTGTGTCTGGTCGCCGGGATCGTGGTGGCGATCATCTGGGCGGAGCGCCGCTGGCGGGCGCGCGGCGGCCGCGCGGGCACG
>NZ_JAFRFW010000164.1:0-5405 GCF_017434145.1 Saccharopolyspora sp.
CGCCGCCGTCGGCGAGCGGGCGACCGTGCTCATCGACGGCGGTGTCCGGCACGGCGCGGACATCGCGGTCGCGCGGGCGCTGGGCGCGGACGCGGCGATGATCGGGCGCGCTTACCTGTACGGGATCATGGCCGGGGGCCAGGACGGCGTCGTGCGCGCCTACGAACTCCTCGCCGAGGAGTACCAGCGCTGCATGCAACTGCTCGGAGTGCGTCGCAGCGCCGACCTCGCCGCACGGCACGTGGCGCTTCCGGGGAACGGCCGCGACGACCGCTGATCCGGCGCGTCCGGCGGGCAGCACGACTGTCCATTGAAGACGGTCGAATCGCGGGGTGCGCACCGCGAGCCGCCGCCGTGCTGACCATCGCGGTGCCCCTGCAACTGCTCGCGGGCGTTTTCGGTTTCCTGAACAGGGACCCGGTCCTGGCGATCGGGATGAGCACGCTCAGCGCCACCTGGCTGACGACGAGCGTGCTGACGCTGCGCAGCGCACCCGGCGGGCACAGCCCGGTGCTGGGTGTGGCCGTGCTGTTCCTCGCCGCGGCGGTGTTGCTGTGCGCGGTCGTGACCGCCGCCGGGAAACCGCTGGTGGCGATCGTGCTCACGTTCGCCGGGAGCCGGTTCGCGTTGACCGGCGTGGTCGAGTACCGGCAGCTACCGATCGCACGGCTCTGCGATGGCTGGCTGGGCCTGGCGGTGTGCGTGGTCGCGCTCTACGCGGCCGCGGCCTTCGCACTGCAGGACGTGCACCAGCGGACGATTCTGCCGACCCTCAGCCGCGCTGGCCGGTCGTGAGCACCGGCCGACCCTGAGCGCTGCGAGCCGCGCGGGCGGGCAGTCGCGCCGGGCGCCGCATGGGACCATCCCGATGTGGTGGATGCGGATTCGTGGGTTTACTTGATGGACCTCAACGGCGTGCTGATGCGCGACGAGGAGAACGCCGTGCCGGGCGCCGAGGAGTTCCTGGCCGCCCTGCGATCGGCGGGAATTCCGTTCCTGGTGTTCACCAACGAGTCCGTGCACACGCCGCGGGACATGCGCGCGCGGCTGCTCGAACGGGGCTTGGACGTCCCCGAGCACACGATCTGGACCTCGGCGCTGGCCACCGCCCGGTTCCTGCGCGAACAGCGTCCCGGCGGGTCGGCTTACGTCCTCGGTGAGGCCGGGCTGTCCGCGGCGCTGTTGGACGCCGGTTACGTGCTCACCGGCGACGATCCGGATTACGTCGTGCTCGGTGAGACGCGCACCTACAGCTTCGAGGCGATCACGCACGCCATCCGGCTGATCGAAGGCGGCGCCCGGTTCATCGCGACCAACCCGGACGAGAAGGGGCCGGGTGCGGAAGGGCCGCTGCCCGCCACCGGGGCCGTCGCCGCGCTCGTGCAACGGGTGACCGAGCACGAGCCCTACTACATCGGCAAGCCGAACCCGCTGATGATGCGCTCCGCGCTGCGGGCGGTGGGCGCGCGCTCGGCGAACGCGATCGTGCTCGGCGACCGGATGGACACCGACGTGCGCTGCGGCATCGAGGCCGGGATGCGGACGATCCTGGTGCTGTCCGGGCTCTCCGGCCCCGATGCCGTGGCGGGGCACCCGTATCAGCCGACTGCGATCGTCGATTCGGTCGCGGACATCATCGAGCACGTCCGCGATCCGTTCGGGTCCGGTCCGGCCTAGCAGCCTCCTGGCAGTCCCCGGCTACTTTTCGCCGAGGACGTAGCGGTCCATCCACTCCAGCAGCGCCTCGTTCTGCGCGCGCCGGTGGGTGACCGGCCCGAGCACCGAACCGACGTGCGAGGTTCCGGGAAACCGCAGCATTTCCGCCGTGACGCCGCGGCTTTTGAGGACCGTGTAGAACTGTTCGGTCTGCCCCGGCGGCGCGCGGTGGTCGCTCTCGTGCTGGAAGAACAAGGTCGGCGTGCTGGACCTGTGCGCGTAGGTGACAGGTGAGCAGCGCCGGTAGAGCTCGGCGCGTTCGTGCGGGTCGCCGCCCATGAACGAGCGGCCCGCCCAGATTCCGATGTCGCTGGTGCCGTACATGCTGGAGAAGTCGAACAACGGGTCCTCGGGGCACGCCGCCCGGAACCGGTCGGTCTGGGTGGTGAGCCAGCCGCTGAGCGTGCCGCCGGCGGAAGCGCCGAACACGCCGAGGCGGTCGGAATCGGCCAGGCCGATCGCGATCGCGTGATCGACACCGGCCATCAGGTCGGCGCAGTCGAGGTTGCCCCAATCCGAGGTGATCGCGGTACCGAAGTCGTCGCCGTAACCGGTGGAACCGCGGTGGTTCACGAACAGCACGCCGTATCCCGCACCGGCCAGCATCAGGAAGTCGAAGACGAAGGTGTGGCCCCATCCGGCGTGCGGTCCACCATGGATTCCCAGCAGTGTCGGCAACGGGCGCTTCGCGCGCGCGGGTTCGAGGTACCAGCCCTCGACGGCCGTGCCGTCGGTGCTGGTGAACTCCAGGTGGTGCACGGCGGGCCACTCGAGCCGGGCCAGCAGCTCGGCGTTGAGTTCGGTCAGCCGACTCTCGGTCCCGGTGGCGGTGTCGAGCACGTGCAGGTCACCGGGGTCGCGGATGCCGAAGGCGGCGAACAGCAGCCGGTTCCCACGCAACCGCACCGGTGCGCACCCGCGCTCACCCCCCGCCACGGGTTCGTGCGACTCGGCCCCGGACAATCCCACGCGCAGCACCCGCACTTCACCTCCGCGTTGCGCGGGCAGGTAAGCGTGCCGGGAGTCCGCGGAGATCAGGACGCCCGCCATCGTGAAGGCGAACGCGGGCATGTCCGGGACGAGCCGTCCGCCGACATCGTCCACAAGCCCCGTCGTGCGCCGCTGGTGAACCCCGGTTTCCGGGTCGTAGACCCACAGGTCGGCTTTCGATCCCGCGCGCCGACCGTCCTCATTGGTCAGCACGTACGCGATGCGCCCGTCCGGGCACACCGCGTGGCTCGCGATGGCCCCGCCACTGGCCACATCGGACACCGAACCGTCGAGGTCGACCCTTCGCAGCCGGTTGAGCATCCCCATCGATTCCGGGTCGAAGCTCGCGTTGAACACGAGCGCCGCACCGTCCGGTGTCCACTGCGGCGCGGTGTTCAGCGAGCGGTCTTCGGTCAACCGCACGGGTTCGCCGCCTTCGGCCGCGACCACGTAGACGTCCTGCAGCGCGTCCTCGATGACGCCCACACCGTCGGCCCGCCAGGCCGCGCGGTCGACTCGGTACGGCAGGGCGGGGTCGCGCCGCGTTCCGGGTGGCACGGCGGTGAAGGCGATGCGCGTCCCGTCCGGCGAGAACACCGGCCCGCCACCGACCCCGTCCGGGAAGGCGGTGAGCTGGCGCGCTTCGCCGCCGTCGAGGGGCAGCGCGAAGATCTGCGGCACGCCGGTGCGGGTGGACAGGAACGCGATTTCGCGCCCGTCCGGCGCGAACGCGGGGTACGCGTGCACCGCGTCGACGCTGGTGAGTTGCCGTTGACCGCCCGAGGAGACCGCCACCTGCACCAGGTCGGTGTGGTCGGTGTTCGCCTCAACGTCGGTGCGGGACAGGGCGAACACGACCGACTCGCCGTCCGGCGACAGGTCCGCCGAGGTCGCGAACCGGAGGCGGAACAGGTCGTCCGGTTCGATCGGCCGAAGCGCCTCATCCGAGTCCGGGCGCTCGGCACCTGCACCGGCCGCGCGATCGTCTTCCGGCATCTGCACCAAACCCCCGCAATTCCGCCAACACCTGCACACAACAACGAGCCCGCCCGGTTCGCCGAGCGCGGCCCGCTCTCCAGGAATACCTGCATCAGCTCCCGGAGTCGACGCAGATCGCTAACGGTGAACAACGGCGAGCCGCCGGCTTCGCGTTCCGAGCAGCGAAGCCGAGGGCCACCCGACCTAGCGGAAACCCCCGAACGGCGGCTCACCGCCACGAGCGCGCGCGTTGAACACGACATGTACCGGTCGGTACGCTCGGCTGGTGAGTTCCAGGTCCGACAAGCGCGCCGAACTGCTGCGGCAGGTGGTGGACCAGCTGGCCGAGCACGGCATCGCCGACATGTCGTTGAGCCCGCTGGCCGCGCAGCTGGGCACCAGCAAGCGCATGTTGCTGTACTACTTCGGCAGCCGGGACAACCTGATCGCCGAGGCGATCGCCGCCAGCAGGCCGGACGTCGCCGGGCTGTTCAGCGGTGTGCACGACGCCGCGAGCCTGCGCGAGGCGGCGTGGGCGCTGTGGACGGCGATCACCGAAGGCCACCAGCAGCGGCCGATCCGCATCCTGTTCCAAGTGCTGAGCCTGGCGCCGACGCAACCGGACCGGTACGGCGCGGTGGCTTCCGAGGCCGTCACCGCCATGGTCGATCCGCTGGTCCCGGTACACCGCGATCTCGGTTTCGACGAGACGGAGGCGCGCGCCCGGGCGAGCCTGCTCATCTCCGGGCTGCGCGGGCTGTGCCTGGACCGGATCGTCACCGGCGACGTCCCCAGGATCGAAGCCGCCGCCAGGACGCTGATCGCGACCGCGACCACGCTGCCCGAGTCGCGCTGAACGCGGCGAACTCGGAGCAACTCCTCACCCGCAGGAAGTCGACGAGCCCGGACTCACGGCCGTGCGCGAGGGCCGACCGCGAAGGGCTCAACCGTCCAAGTTGCGGTCCCACGAGGCCATCACGATCAGCGTCTTGGTGCCCGCCACCTTCCCGGTGCGCCGGATGGCGTTGACGACCCGCTGCAGGTCGTCGACGTTGCGCACCCGGAAGCGCACCAGCGCGTCCGGGTCGCCGGAGGTGGTGAAGTACTGCTGGACCTCGGGCACCTGCTTGGCGATCTGCTCGATCTCGGCGGTGTCGGTGGCGCCGGTCAGGCGGATCTCGGTGAAGGCGTCCAACTCCCCCACCGCGGCGTCGTCGGTGATCGCCACGTAGCCCTTCAGCACGCCGTCGCGTTCGAGGCGTTCGATCCGGCGGGACACCGGCGCGCTGGAGAGCCCGACCTGCCTGCCGATCTCGCTGACGGGCGTGCGCGCCCGGGTTCGCAGGATCTCGACGATCCGCCGGTCCGTGTCGTCCATGGAGCACCTCGCACGTATCTTGCGCCGCCAGCCGAGATCTTGCGTCCGGGACGGCTCGGCAGGCTTGTTCCGCTGCGTTTCGTGCGCTGATTGAACCAAACAGTTGTCGCTGTCGGCGCGGCGCTGAAACGGTGCGCACCGCGTGCCCGCTGATCCGCCCGTCCCCTTGGAGCGCCATGGACCCCTCGCCGTCCCCGCCCGAGCCGTGGTCCGCGCTCGACGCCGAAGGCCGGTTGACCGCGCACGAGCTGCTGCCGAACGGTGACGATGCGCTCGACCTGCAACGCGCCCACCGCGACATGGTGCTGGCGCGGCGGCTGGACACCGAGGCGATCGCCTTGCA
>NZ_JAFRFW010000165.1:0-10094 GCF_017434145.1 Saccharopolyspora sp.
CCAGCTCAGGGCTCGGCGCCACCTTCGAGGCCGGGCCCGCCTTCGAGGTCGTCGCTGCCGCTCGGCCGGGCGCCGCCGCAGGGCTCGAGGCCGGCGCTGCCACGCCGCTCGCCGCCACCGAGTCGGGTACCGCGGGCCTGGCTGCTGCCGCAGACACCGCCGTTGCGCTCGACACCGCCAGAGGCCGCGACGCCACGGACCGCGGCGCAGCCATGGACCGGGGCGCACCCACGCGGACGGTCGGCGAACCGCCGGGGCTGCTCGGCGCGGCTCGCCGCCTCGCGGGCGTGCGCTCGTGCTCGATCTTCTCGATGATCCGCCACACGGTCTGCGTGGTCTCCGGCTCGGCCGGGCGGTGCGAGGGCCCCGGCAGCGGCTCGTGCCCGCTCCACCACGGGGTGCACACCAGCAGTCCGCCCAACGTGGCGCCGAGGGTGTTGAGCACGACGTCGTCGGTCGATGCGACCCGGCCGGGGATGGCGAAGAACTGCACGGTCTCGATCACCAGCGCGGTCAGCAACCCGCCGATGACGATCTTGCCGAGGCCGTCGAACCAGCGCACCCGCAGCGGCACCAGCACCGCCACCGGCACCAGCAGCACCAGGTTGCCCGCCAGCTGCACCCACGGCTCGGAGTTGCCCGACCCGGCGGTCAGCGCCGTGTACAGGTCGTCGCCGACCTCCATCTTCACCTGGTCCGGGATCTCCGGCTGCGGGTAGAACACCAGGAAGCCGGTGAGCAGCACCGCGAACACCAGCAGCGCGTCGATCAGCGGGTCGCGCAGCGGCGAGACGGACCGCAGCCGGTTGCTGCGCACCGTCCCGGACAGCGCCGCCACCAGCACCGCCGACGGGAACAAGACTGTGAACGCCGGGATGAAACCGTCGAACGCCAAAATAATCTGCTGCACTGTGCCGCTCTTCCTCTGGCCACTGCCAGCGCCGCAACGAACGTGTCCGGCAGGCGACCGCGCGCGAGGCGGTCACCTTCTGCGCTTGTCGCGCAAGGAATCGGCGGTCGGCATTGACCGATCCAGAAGGGGCCCGAACGAAGGGCCGGGCATCTGCGACACCCGGCCCTCTCGTTCGCGCGGAATCAGCTCGCCGGGACCTGCAGCAGGTCGGCGATGGTGCCCTGCGGAGCACCCTGGCTGACGCCGACCGAAGCGGCGTCCTGCAGGCCCTTCACCGCGTCGGCCGGAGTGGCGCCCTGGTTGGCTTCCAGGAACAGCGCGGCGGCACCGGCGACGTGCGGGCTGGCCATCGAGGTCCCGTCCATCGCCTCGGAACCGCCGCCGGGGACGGTGGAGGTGATGCCGACACCGGGCGCGTAGCCCTCGACGGTCTGGCCGAAGTTGGTGAACTCGGCCGAGCCGTCCTGCTCGCCGGAGGCGGCCGTGGTGAACACGCCCTCGGCGCTGGCCGGGGAGGTGTTCTCCGCGTCCTGGCCCTCGTTGCCCGCCGCGACGGCGAGGAACACGCCCTGGTTGACCAGGCCGGTGGCGGCCTCGTCCAGCGCCGGGTCCTTGCTGCCGCCCAGCGACATGTTCGCCACCGACGGGCCGTTGGCGTTCTGGGCGACCCAGTCCATGCCCGCGATGATGTCGTCGGTGGTGCCGCTGCCGTCGTCGCCGAGGACCTTCACGCCGACCACGTTGGCCTGCTTGGCCACGCCGTAGGTCTTCGAGCCGACGGTGCCCGCGGTGTGCGTGCCGTGCCCCTGCACGTCCGAACCGTCGCCACCGGTCGCGTCGAAGCCGACCTTCGCCCGGCCTTCGAAGTCCGGGTGCCCGGCGTCGATGCCGGTGTCGATGATGTAGGCGGTGGTGCCCTGGCCGGTCTGCGCCGGGGCGTAGTTGCCGTCCAGCGGCAGCGCGGGCTGGTCCAGCCGGTCCAGGCCCCACGACTCGGCCGCGCCGGCGTGCGGGTTCTCCACCTGGATGCGGAAGGTCTGCGAGACGCCTTCGACGGACTTGTTCTTGCGCACGTCCTGCAGCTGCTGCGGGCCGAGCTTCGCGGAGAAGCCGTTGAGGGTGTTGTTGTAGACGTGCTTGGTCTGCACCCCGAGGTCCTTCGCGACCTGGGCCGCGTCCACCCCCGGCTTGAGGTTCACCACGAACGAGTCGCCCGCACCGGCGGCGTTGGCCGTGTGCATGGTCAGCGGGGCCAGTTCCTCCTGCGGCGCACCTTGGGCGGGGACCGTCGCCAGCAGCAGCGCCGCGGCCGACACGCCGGCCCCGGCACCGAACAGCATTTTCTTCACGAGATTCCCTCCGTCGCGAACCGCCCGAGTTTCCCGGCCGGCGGGGCCGCCCGGCTGCGGGCCGATTCCGTTGAATTGACTTCGGATAGATCCGAAGATATCGGCCTGATCGGGCCCGGCCAGGCCGCTGGCTAGAACCCGCCATAGCCCTGCGACGTGCGGCTACCCTCACGAACTCCAGGTTGACAGGGGTCAACTGGGGTTTTCCCGAATGCTGTGCGGGCTTATCCCGGAGTTTGCCATTGCCAGAAACGATTGATCGTTGCCAGAATTCCCATCAACGGTGCGCGCGACGTGTTCTTCGGCACATGCGAAAGCGCGGGAAAAACGTGGAGAACATCGGTTGAATCCGCGGTGCTCCGGCAGATCCCGGAGCACCGCGGGCCGGCGGTTTCAGTCCCGCTTGCGGCGGAAGAACCGCAGGACCGGGTCGTAGTGCCGGTCGGCGGCGCGCTCCTTGAGCGGGATGAGCGCGTTGTCGGTGATCTGGATGTGCTCGGGGCACACGTCGGTGCAGCAGCGGGTGATGTTGCACAGGCCGAGCCCGTGCTCGTCGCGGGCCTCGCTGGCCCGGTTCGGCCCGCTGCGTTCGCGGCTGTCCAGCGGGTGCATCTCCAGCTCGGCGCCCCGCATCAGGAACCGGGGCCCGGAGAACGCCTCCTTGTTCTCCGCGTGGTCGCGGATCACGTGGCAGGTGTCCTGGCACAGGAAGCACTCGATGCACTTGCGGAACTCCTGCGAGCGCTGCACGTCGACCTGCTGCATCCGGTACTCGCCGGGTTCGAGGTCCGCCGGCGGCTCGAACGCGGGCACCTCGCGGGCTTTGACGTAGTTGTACGAGACGTCGCAGACCAGGTCCTTGATCACCGGGAACGTCCGCATCGGCGTCACGGTGATCACCTCGTCGCGGGCGAAGGTGGACAGCCGCGTCATGCACAGCAGCTTCGGCTTGCCGTTGATCTCCGCGGAGCAGGAACCGCACTTGCCCGCCTTGCAGTTCCAGCGCACCGCCAGGTCCGGGCATTCGGTGGCCTGCAACCGGTGCACCAGGTCCAGCACCACCTCGCCCTCTTCGGCTTCGACGGTGTGCTCGCGCAGCTCGCCGCCCTCGGCGTCGCCGTGCCACACCCGCAAGTGCGCCTGGTAACCCATAGCCGTAACCCTTCCTCAGCCGTTCGCGGCCGCCCGATTCCTCAGCCGTCGGCGGCCCGATTAGTCAGCCGTTGGCGGCAGCCAACTCTTCTTCCGTGAAGTACTTGCCGAGCTCCTCGGTCGCGAACAGCTCCAGCAGGTCCTGGCGGACCGGGAGCTGCCGCTGCTCGCGCACGTCGACACCCCGATCGGCCATCGAGCACACCAGCAGCGCGCGGCGCCACGCCGATTCCATCGACGGGTGGTCGTCGCGGGTGTGCCCGCCGCGGCTCTCGGTGCGCAGCAGCGCGGCGCGGGCGACGCATTCGCTGACCAGCAGCATGTTGCGCAGGTCCAGCGCCAGGTGCCAGCCCGGATTGAACTGCCGGTTGCCCTCCACGGCCAGGTTCGCGGCCCGCTCCCGCAGGTCGTGCAGCCGCTGCAGCGCGGACTGCATCCGCTCCTCGACCCGGATGATGCCGACCAGGTCGTTCATCACCTGTTGCAGCTCGGCGTGCAAGGTGTACGGGTTCTGCGCGGCGTCGTGCTCCGCGGCCACGTCGACCGGCCGCTCCGCCCGCCGGGCCGCATCGTCCACATCGGACGAACGGATTTCCGGGAACACCCCGCCCGCCAGGTATTCGACGGCGCCGAGCCCCGCGCGGCGGCCGAACACCAGCAGGTCGGACAGCGAGTTGCCGCCCAGCCGGTTCGAGCCGTGCATCCCGCCCGCGACCTCACCGGCCGCGAACAACCCCGGCACGCCGGAAGCCGCGGTGTCCGGGTCCACCTCCACGCCGCCCATCACGTAGTGGCAGGTCGGCCCGACCTCCATCATCTCGCCGGTGATGTCCACATCGGCCAGCTCGCGGAACTGGTGGTGCATCGACGGCAGCCGCCTGGTGATCTCGTCCGGGGTCAGCCTGCTGGCGATGTCCAGGTACACCCCGCCGTGCTCGGAGCCGCGGCCCTGCTGGATCTCGCTGTTGATGGCACGGGCGACCTCGTCGCGGGGCAGCAGCTCCGGCGGGCGGCGGTTGGTGTCCGGGTCGGAGTACCAGCGGTCGGCCTCGGCCTCGTCGTCGGCGTAGGAGTCCTTGAACACGTCCGGGATGTAGTCGAACATGAACCGCCGGTTCTCGGAGTTGCGCAGCACGCCGCCGTCGCCGCGCACCGACTCGGTGACCAGGATCCCCTTCACGCTCGGCGGCCAGACCATGCCGGTCGGGTGGAACTGCACGAACTCCATGTTGATCAGCGACGCGCCCGCGCGCAGCGCCAGCGCGTGCCCGTCGCCGGTGTACTCCCACGAGTTCGAGGTGACCTTGAAAGACTTGCCGATGCCGCCGGTCGCCATGATCACCACCGGCGCGCGGAACAGCGCGTACCGGCCCGTTTCCCGCCAATACGCGAACGCCCCGGCGATGCGTCCGTCCGGGGCGTCCTTGAGCAGCTCGGTGACCGTGCACTCCTGGAAGACCTTCAGCTGCGCCTCGTAGTCGCCGTGCGCGGCGTGGTCGTCCTGTTGCAACGAGACGATCTTCTGCTGCAGCGTGCGGATCAGCTCCAGCCCGGTGCGGTCCCCGACGTGCGCCAGCCGCGGGTACTCGTGCCCGCCGAAGTTGCGCTGGCTGATCTTGCCGTCGGCGGTGCGGTCGAACAGCGCGCCGTAGGTCTCCAGCTCCCAGACCCGGTCCGGGGCCTCCTTCGCGTGCAGCTCCGCCATCCGCCAGTTGTTCAGGAACTTCCCGCCGCGCATGGTGTCGCGGAAGTGCACCTGCCAGTCGTCGCGGGAATTCACGTTGCCCATCGAGGCCGCGATGCCGCCTTCGGCCATCACCGTGTGCGCCTTGCCGAACAACGACTTGCACACCACCGCCGTGCGCAGCCCGCGCATCCGGGTCTCGATGGCCGCGCGCAGCCCGGCTCCGCCCGCGCCGATCACGATGACGTCGTAGTCGTGCCGTTCGATCTCCATCCGCGCCCTCTCAGTTGAACAATCTCAGGTCGCCGATCGCGCCACTGGCGATCAGCAGCACGTACAGGTCGACCACCGCCACCGACACCAGCGATGCCCAGGCCAACTGCATGTGCCTGCCGTTGAGCCAGGTGGCCTTGGTCCACAGCCAGTAGCGCACGGGGTGCCGGGAGAAGTGGTTGATCCGCCCGCCGACCAGGTGCCTGCACGAGTGGCAGGACAGCGTGTAGGCCCACAGCAGCACCACGTTGATGACCATGAGCAGGGTGCCGAGCCCGGCGCCGAACCCGCCGTCCGCGCCGCGGAACGCGATCGCGGTGTCGTAGGTGAGCACGGCCGCCACCAGCAGCGCGGCGTAGAAGAAGTAGCGGTGCGCGTTCTGCAGCTTCAGCGGGAACCGCGTCTCACCCGTGTAGTAGCTGTGCGGCTCGGTGACCGCGCACGCCGGCGGCGCCGCCCAGAACGAGCGGTAGTAGGCCTTGCGGTAGTAGTAGCAGGTCAGCCGGAAACCGAGCACGAACGGCAGCACGAACACCGGCGGCGGCAGGAACGGCCCGAGTGCCGGGAACCACTGGCCCCAGTGGCTGGCGCCCGGCACGCACGCCGCGCTCAGGCACGGTGAGTAGAACGGCGCGAGGTAGTGGTACTCGGGCACCCAGTAGTAGTCGTTCATGAACGCGCGGATCGCGCCGTAGATCACGAACAGGCCCAGCGCGACCGCCGTGACCAGCGGTTGCAGCCACCACCGGTCGGTGCGCCGGGTGCGGGGCTCGGTGCGGCCGGGCGGGCGGGATGGCTCGACGCTGGACGGGTCGGTACCGGGGAGTGCGGACATTGCTGACCTCGTTGTCGGTGTCCGGTGAGTGGTCGGTGCCCCAGTGCCCGCGCCCTAATGCGGCTGCCAGCCTCCGACACCTTCGTCGTCGGAGTCCTGCCACAGCGAGCGGTCGTAGGGCGTGTCCGGGACGAGCACGGTGTCGCCGGGGGTGGTTTCCGTGCGCGGCGCGGGCAATGCCGACAGCTCGGAGAGGTCGATCTCGAGCCGTTCGACATCGTTGCTCAACCTGCGCACCGCCGCAGCGTTTCCGTAGCGGGTGCGCAGCACTCCGACGCTGCTGCGCAGCTGACCTAGGAGGCGCTGCGCATCGCTCAGTTCGGTGCTCGAAGCCATGGGCGCGAACCTCTCGTGCGGTGGTGGGCGCATCGACCTGTTCGAGAGTGCCGCGCAGTCAAGATTGTGACAAGAGCCACAAGCGCTTCCCGCGCAATTTCCCTCGACCGAGCCGGGGCCGGTAACTCAAGCAGCGCTGCCCCGCGGGGACCAGTAGTGCAGCCCAGGCCCAGAGTCGCGGGTGCGCGGACGTCTCAGGTCTCGGACACGGTTTTGGGGAAGCCGATCCAGAGGGTGTCGCGGGCGCGGGTCAGGGCGACGAGTTGTGCGCGTTCGCCGCGCTCGTGCTGGTCGCGCAGCCGGTCGTCGCCGTTGTCCCCGGCGGGTAGTTCGGGCACGAAAACCGCGCGGAATTCCAGTCCTTTCGCGCGGACCACGGTGCCGACCTTGACCTTGCCGTCGCGTTCGCCGACGTGCTCTTCCAGGTCGGCGACCGCGATGCCCGCCGTGCGCAGCACCGCGCGCCAGCGCTTGGCTTCGGACTTGCCGAAGGTGAGCACCGCGATGTCGTCCGGTGCCACGTCGCCGAGGCCGCGCAACGCGCACACCACCGCCTGCTCGTGCTCGTCCGGCGGCCCGCGCCACGGCACGACCTCGCCGCCGCGCAAGGTCGCAACGGCCTCGCGCAAGGAGAAACCGGCCGCGCCGTCGAGGTCGTCGACCTGGTTCGAGGCGTCGAACCGCTTGGCCCAATCCAGGATCCGGGAGGCGTTGCGGTAGTTGTTGCGCAGCACCTCGCCGCGCCCGCGGATCGGGATCCCGGCATCGGACAGCCGCCAGCCACCCGCGTAGATCTGCTGCTGCCCGTCCCCGACGAGCAGCAGCCGGTTCGGCCCGTCGCCTGCCATCGAGCGCAGCAGGCGCAGGCCGGTGAGCGTGATGTCCTGGACCTCGTCGACGACGACGGCGGCGGGCGGCTGGTCCAGCGGCCGGTGCTCCAGCTCGGCGTACGCCTCGGCCAGCAGGTCGTTGAAGTCGTGCAGGCCCTTCTCGCGCAGGTATTCCTCGTACTGCGCGTAGAGCCGCCACACCAGGTCGCGGTCGCCGCCGCGGTCGACCCGCATTCCCCGGCCGGTGCGCTGCACCGCCTGGTACTCCTGCGGGTCGCGCAGGCCGCGGCCCTTGATCACCCGGTCGATCTCGTCGCGCCAGTAGTCCGGCCGCGGGTTCAGCTCGCTCAGCCTGCCGTCCTTGCCGATCTTTCCCCACGCCCGGTAGAAGCAGCTCAGCACCGCGCCCTGCGGCACGCTGCGGTTGCGGCCGCGGTCCCGCAGCAACCGGCTCGCCCAGCTGTGCAGCGTGCTGAACTCGGCCCGCTCGGCCAGTTCCGGCGCGAGCCTGCGGAACAGCCGCTGCTGGATCGGCGGCAGGTTGCGCGCGTAGGTGGTGAACAGCAGCGGACCGGTGCTGCGCCTGCCCAGGTGCACCAGCCGGTGCAGCGCCACCACGGACTTGCCGGTGCCCGCGGGGCCGCTGATGCGCGCCGGGCCGCTGTAGTCGCGGCGCACCATCGCCGACTGCGAGTCGTCCAGGAACGTCAGCCACGACTCGAAGGGACCGTCCAGTGCGGCGTCGAACCGGTCGCGGGCGAGTTCGGACAGGTCGAACAGCTCGGCTCCATCGGCGGGCTCGGCGTCGGATTCCTCGCGCGGCGTCAGTTCAACGAAGTCGGTGCTTGCGGCCAGGTGCGCGGCCAGCGACTCGGCGTCGCGCTTGGTCAGCCGCCGCTCGCCGCGCTCCAGCAATCGGCCCAGCACGGACTCGGACACCGTGAGGTGGTGGCCGATGGAGCGCTTCGACATCTCCCGGCCTTCGGGCAGCACGACCACCGGCCGCACGACGGCTTCGCTGACCGTGCCTGCGGCCACGCGCAAGCCGAGGAACACGTCCGCGGCCGCGCGCAAGGCTGTCCGGGTTTCGTCGAGTTCCGGTTCCGCGTCCCGGACTGCGACCGCGAGCACGCCTTGCGGCCCGATCAGCAGCACGTCGGCGCGGCCCGGCGGAGTGGCCGGGAAGTCCTTGTGCGCGTAGGTGCGCCAGCCGCGCCTGCTCTCCACCAGGAAGCGCGCCAGCACCCGGCGTTTCCAGCGCGGCACCGCCGGAAATCCGGCGATGGCCCGCTCGGCCGCGCGGCGCAGGCGTTCTTCCCGGTGATTCGTGCTCGGCAATTCGCACCCCCTGCAGCGTTGATGATCAACGCTAGCGGGGCGCGTGGACGCCGGTCAGCGCTCGCCGGAGTGGATCACCCGATCGCCGGAGGGCACCTCGGCGGAAAAGGGCCGCACACCACCCGTCCGGGCCTTACGGACGATCGCGATTGCGCCATTCGCTCGGCAAGTTGCGGCCAATGGCCCATTGGTTCGGCACGATCCGTGCTGCCGACGGCGCACCGCTGCGGCGATTCGATGTGCACGGGCCCACGGAAGTGTGGTCGGAAACGACGGTCAGAAGCCGTGCACCTGCCGGCGGGCGGTTCGGTAGGCGTGCCGGACGGCTTCGCCCTGGTAGATCTTCTCCGCCGCGCAGTGCTGCGAGTTCAACGGCCACTCCGGTGGAGCCGCCGATCCGGAAGCAGCCCACGCGGCCTGCTTCGCCGCGCCGAGCGCCACGTATTCCGCGCTGCGCGGCACTTCCACCGGGACGCCGAACAGCGACGGCGCCACCGCTCGCACCGCCGCTGACTCGCTGGCGCCGCCGATCAACAGCACCCGGCGCACCTGCACTCCCGTGCGGCGCAGCGACTCGATGCCGTCGGCGAGCCCGCACAGCATCCCTTCGACGGCGGCGCGCGCGAGGTTCTCCGGCGTCATGTTCGCGCCGCGCAGGCCGGTGAGCGTGCCTGCCGCGTCGGGCAGGTCGGGCGTGCGCTCCCCTTCCAGGTAAGGCAGCAGGCTCAGCCCGCCCGCACCGGGCTGCGCTTCGAGCGCGAGCCGGTCCAGGCCCGCCAGGTCGGTGCCGAGCATCTCCGCGGTCCCGGTCAGCACGCGGGCCGCGTTCAGCGTGCACACCAGCGGGAGGAACCTGCCGGTGGCGTCGCAGAAACCGGCCACTTCCCCGGTTTCGTCCGCGCCGGGCTGCTCGGCGACGGCGAACGCGGTGCCGGAAGTTCCCAGCGACACCACCACGTCACCCGGACCCGCACCGAGTCCCAGTGCCCCGGCCATGTTGTCGCCGGTGCCCGCGCCGATCACCGCCCCGTCCAGCGAGCCGAAACCGGTGACCCGGCCCGCCGATTCCGCAGGACCCAGCACGTCCGGCAGCTGCGGCGTGCGGCCGCCCATCGCCTCGGTGAGCAGTTCCGGCAGCCAGCGGCCGGTGGACGGCGCGAAGTAGCCGGTGCCGGAGGCGTCCCCGCGGTCGGTGCAGGCCCGCTGCGGACGCCCGGCGAACAGCCAGCTGACCCAGTCGTGCGGCAGCAGCACCTGCGCGACCCGATCGGCGTGGTGCGGTTCTTGCTCGGCCAGCCAGGCCAGCTTGGTGAGCGTGAAGCTGGCGACCGGCACCAGCCCGGTGCGTTCGGCCAGCTCGGCGGCGCCGTAGCGCTCGATCAGC
>NZ_JAFRFW010000014.1:0-2128 GCF_017434145.1 Saccharopolyspora sp.
CCCGGTCGGTAACGCCGAGCACGACCGAGAATGATTTCCAGAACCGCAGTTTGCGCCCATAGCGATGCTCGATGTCGTCCTTCGCGTGCGTGACCTCGTCGGGGGTGGCGTAAGCACCGGCGTAGACATCACCGAACCTGGCGGCGAGCTGTTTCGCCGCCTCGGAGGTGCCGCCGATCGAGATCGGAGGCCGCGGTTGCTGGACCGGGCCGAAGCCGCTCCATGCCCCCCGCACCTGGTAGTGCTGTCCCTCGAAGTCGAACGGTTCGGCTGAACTCAGTACGCGGTTGAGGATGTCGAGGTATTCGAACGCCCGGCGGTACCGCTCATCTTTGGAACTGAAGTCACCGTCGCGCCGCACATCGATGTCGCTGGAACCGATCACCACGTGCATCGATACGCGCCCGCCGCTCAGTCGGTCCAAGGTGGCGAACGTGCGCGCTGCTGCTGTCGGCTGCACGACACCCGGCCGGTGAGCCACCGCGACTCCGAGCCTGGGCGCGGACTCCATCGACAGGGCTGCGACGAGCCACGGGTCGGGCCAGGAGCTGTAGGTGGTGACCAATGCACTGTCGAACCCGTCAGCCTCGTTCAACGCGGCCTGTGCGCGGATCGCGGCGGGATCGGCATCCCGCTTTCGGGGGTCGGGTGTGAACCGCCACGCCTGGCGCTCTTCCGCGGTGTTCCCCGACAAAGCCGTCGCCCGGATTCCACTTCGAATCTCGATTTCCACGGTCACTCCTGAGATCGATCTCCGCGGGCTTCCCCAGCATCGGCCCGGGGCGCTCCGCTCCCTTGCCCGCCGTACTCGTTCAGCGAGGGCGAAGCTGTTCGACACCATTTCCTCTTCGCTCGCGTCCTCTCCGCCCTGGTACTAACTAAGGACACCTCCCGTAGTGAGTACTCATCACCCGCTGTCATGGTCTGGACGTACACCGGCCTGTCTCGGGATTTCCGGATCACGCCATCAACCGCCCGACGTGTGACACGACCGTGCTGGCTTGAGGCGCATTCAGGCGCGGATCGCACGCGGTCTCGTAGTTGGGCAGCGGGGCCGTGGACCGGAACTCGGCGGTGTCGGACGCGCACTCGCGCACCGGGTCGTGCGTGGCTTCCAAGTGGAGGCCGCCCATTGGCAGTCCGCGTTCCGACAGCACTTCGATGACCGATTCGACCTCGGAGACGACCGCCTCGAGCACGCGGGTCTTCTGGCCCGCTCCGTTGGTGGTGGTATTGCCATGCATGGGGTCAGACATCCAAAGGACGTCTGCAGCGTCGCTTCCGAGTGCTGCGAGCACCGGAGGAAGCCGACCGGCGACCGCTGCCGCGCCCATCCGCACGATGAAGGTGAGACGCCCCGGCTCCTTGTTCGGATTCAGGACGCGTACCAGCTCCCGCGCCTCGTCGCCCGTGATGTCCGGCCCGATTTTCACCCCGATCGGATTGCTGATCGAGGCAAGGAAATCGATGTGCGCGTGGTCGATCTGGCGCGTTCGCTCCCCCACCCAAAGCAGGTGCGCGGAAGATCCGAACTCGCCCAGTACTTCGCCGCGTGTCAGGGCCTGCTCGTACTCCAGCAGCAACGCCTCGTGACTGACGTAAACCGGCGATACCGCCGGTCCGTCGACAACTGGGTCACCGTAGTGCTGGAGGCTGTCGATCACCGTCTTCGCGTGCTGGTATGCCTGCCGGAGCCGACGGGGGTCGGCGATTCGCGCCTCCGGTACTGCGTCCGGGCCGTTCACCGCGTCCCCGCGGTATACCGGAACAATCATCCCATCGGGCAGGACCTCGGTCGGGTTCGAGCGCGGTTTGGCGTATTGCCCGCCCATGCGTCCGATCACGATGGATCGGATGCCCGATTCCGCTGTGACTATGTCGGCCAGCCCTCGAAGGAACGTTGCCTTCTCCCGCGTCCGCTCCGGTGTGGCGTCCACGAATCGTTCAGCGCAGTCACCCGCCTGGACAACGAAAGCACGACCACGAACCGCACACGCCAGTTCTTCGCGCAGGTTCCGCACCGATGAAGCCGTCACCAACGGCGCCCGGGTTTCCAGATCGAGCAGTACCTCGTTGAGCTTGTCGAGGGAATTCCATTTCGGTTGTTGCAACGCACGGGCCGTCCGCA
>NZ_JAFRFW010000166.1:0-1779 GCF_017434145.1 Saccharopolyspora sp.
CTCTCGGGCATTGGAGCCCCGCGAACATCCGCGCGCTCGCGACGACTTTCTGAGTTCTCGCTCCCGAATCGGCCGACACGCCCGAGCGCCACCCGAGGCGGGGACGAAAGCTCCGAGCGAACGGCCTCTTCGCCCGATCTAGTGGGACCAAAGTTCCGTTCACTCGGAAAGTTCGGCGGGGCTGGCCCGGTGCCGACACGCCGATTCATTCGGAGATGACGGGACTTTCGGCCGGCGTCGAGCGGGCCGTTCACTCCGGAAATCCGGGGTGCGCACCGATCCGCGCACCGCTGCCCGGTGCCGGTCCTGATCAGGACGTCTGCTGCGCGCCGGGTGAGTCCTGCTGCGCGGCGTTCTCGTCCTCGCGCAGTCCGCGGGATTCGGCTTTGAGGATGCGGGCGGAACGGCCCAGGGATCGCGCGATCTCCGGCAGCTTCGCCGAGCCGAACAGCAGCGCGACCACGACCAGGACGACCAGCCAGTGCGAGGGTGCGAGCTCACCCATGTCGGAACACTCCTTCGACGATTGCGCGGGGCGTGCGCGGAGCACCCGCGCACGCCCCGCCGATGATCAGTCGCGCGCGCGGCGCTTGCGGCCGGTCACCTGGTTGTAGATCACCAGCACGACGATCGCGCCGATGATCGACCCGATCCAGCCCGTCGGCTCGAAACCACGCAGGCCCACGGTGAACAGACCGGCGAGGAAGCCGCCCACCACCGAGCCGACCACGCCCAGGACGATGGTCATCAGCAGCCCGATGTCGTCCTTGCCCGGCACGACCGCGCGGGCGATGAAGCCCGCGATCAGGCCGAACACGATCCATCCGAGGATGGTCCACAGCATCGCCTTCTCCTCACGTTCCCGGCGCTTTCCGCTGCACGATACTGCCGCCGGTGCAGCGGTGATCGCGTCGCCCGGAGGTGTGGCGGTACAACTCGGGCACCAAGGCACGGACCCGAACGCCGCGACAGGTAACGGTCATTTGCCACCTGAATGGTAGTGCCCGGGCACGTTGCGCGCCGTCACGCTGAGTCGGTTCCAGACGTTGATCGAGGCGATGGCCGCGATCAGGTGCGCCAGCTCGGTCTCGTCGTAGTGCTCGGCCGCGCGCTCGTAGACCTCGTCCGGGACGAAGCCTTCGGTGAGCACGGTGACCGCCTCGGTCAGCTCGATCGCGGCGATCTCCTTGGGCGTGTAGAAGTGCTTGGACTCCTCCCACGCGGACAGCTGCACGACGCGCTGCACCGACTCGCCCGCGGCCAGCGCGTCCTTGGTGTGCATGTCCAGGCAGAACGCGCAGTGGTTCAGCTGCGAGGCGCGGATCCGGACCAGCTCCAGCACGGTCGGGTCGACGCCCTTGCTGACCGCGGCTTCCAGTTGCGCGACGCTGCGGTAGACCTCGGGCGCTAGTTTCTTGATGTTGAGCCGGGGTTCGTGCTCCGGCACTCGGGCGGGGTTCGTCATGCGCCCGACAGTAGGCGCGGATGCAGCCACACCGTGGTCCACTTCGGCGATTCCGTGCTGGACCAGTTGAACGGGTGATCTCCTCGCAGACGGATCACGGAAAGTGATCACGGCCCGCGGCCGAACGCTCCACGTGACCTTGACACCGCACCACGATCCACTAATGATGATAATCATTGCCCGGGTCGAAGGGAGCGGCGATGGCGCCGGAACTCACCGACGAGGTAGCCCTGGTCACCGGCGGCGCCTCCGGCATCGGCGCGGCCTGCGCCCGTGCGCTGTCGGCGGCCGGAGCCCGCGTGGTGATCGCGGAC
>NZ_JAFRFW010000167.1:0-5282 GCF_017434145.1 Saccharopolyspora sp.
GCGCGCACGAGGGGTGCGCGCTGTCCGGGACCTCGCGGGCGGGTCGCGCGGACGTGCGGTGCTGCGCGCCGCTGTCCCCGCGCGCTCGTCGACGGCCCCGGGCTGGTGTCCGAGCTTGCGAGGAGACAGCCAGTGACCCGATCACCCATCGCCCCAGCATCCACACAGCACGCAGCATCCGCGCAGGCGGCAGCACCCGCGCAGGCCCCGGAACGGACCGCCGCCGCGCCGCCCGACCTCGAAGTGACCGGCCCGGACGGCACCCGGCACCGGCTGGACTGGTCCCGGGTCAGCACCGTCGTGGAGCAAGCCTGCACGGGATTGTCCGATGTGGACTCCGCACGAGTGCTGCGCGAGGTCCGCCGCACGCTCTACGACGGGATGCGCGCGGCCGAACTGGCCGAGTCGCTCACCATGTCCGCCCGCACTCTGGTCGAGAGCGAACCGAACTATTCCCTGGTCACCGCACGCCTGCTGCTGGACGAGCTGCGCCGCGAGGCGCTCAGCGCGCTGCACGGCGCGCCCCGGCAGGCCGACCAGGTCCAGATGCGCGAGCACTACCCGTCCTACTTCGCCGCGTACGTCGGCCGCGGTGTCGAGCTGGGGCAGCTGGACCCCGAGCTGGCGCGCTTCGACCTGGACCGGCTCGGCGCGGCGCTGGACGCCGACCGGGACACCACGTTCGGTTTCCTGGGCCTGCGCACGCTTTACGACCGTTACCTGCTGCACGACGGCGGCGTCCGCTTCGAGCTGCCGCAGGCGTTCTTCATGCGCGTCGCGATGGGTCTGGCGCTGCAGGAAGACGATCGCGAGGCGCGCGCCATCGAGTTCTACGACCTGCTGTCGTCGTTCGACTTCATGTGCTCCACGCCGACGCTGTTCAACGCGGGAACCACCCGCCCGCAGCTGTCCTCCTGCTTCCTGACCACTGTGGACGATGACCTGCCGGGGATCTTCCACTCCGTGAGCAACAACGCGCTGCTGTCGAAGTACGCGGGCGGGCTGGGCAACGACTGGACCCCGGTGCGCGGAACCGGCGCGCACATCAGGGGGACCAACGGCAGCTCGCAGGGCGTCGTGCCGTTCCTGAAGATCGCCAACGACACGGCGGTAGCGGTCAACCAGGGCGGCAAGCGCAAGGGCGCCGTCTGCGCCTACCTGGAGACCTGGCACATCGACATCGAGGAATTCCTCGACCTGCGCAAGAACACCGGCGACGACCGCCGCCGCACGCACGACATGAACACCGCCAACTGGGTGCCGGACGAGTTCATGCGCCGCGTGCACGCCGACGGCACCTGGACGTTGTTCTCCCCGGACGAGGTCCCGGATCTGCACGACCTCTACGGCGCGGAGTTCGCGCAGCGCTACCGCCACTACGAGGCCGCCGCCGAGCGCGGCGAGCTGAAGGTCTTCCGGCAGGTCGGCGCCGTGGACCTGTGGCGGCGGATGCTGACGATGCTGTTCGAGACCGGGCACCCGTGGATCACCTTCAAGGACCCGTGCAACCTGCGCTCCCCGCAGCGGCACGCCGGCGTCGTGCACTCCTCCAACCTGTGCACCGAGATCACGCTCAACACCAGCTCGGACGAGGTCGCGGTGTGCAACCTCGGCTCGATCAACCTGGCCCGCCACGTCACCCCGGACGGCATCGACCACGAGCGGCTGCGCGGCACCACGCGCACGGCGGTGCGGATGCTGGACAACGTGATCGACGTGAACTTCTACACGATCCCGGAGGCGCGCAACTCGAACCTGCGGCACCGCCCGGTGGGGCTGGGGCTGATGGGCTTCTCGGACGCCCTGTTCGCCCAACGCATCCCGATGGCTTCGCAGCGGGCGGTGGAGTTCGCCGACCGCAGCATGGAGGAGATCAGCTTCCACGCCATCGCCGCCTCGAACGAGCTCGCCGTCGAGCGCGGTCGCTACGAGTCCTTCGACGGTTCCCTCTGGAGCCAGGGCGTGCTGCCGATCGACTCCCTGCGGCTGCTCGCGGAGTCCCGCGGTGACGCCGATTTCGATCATTCGTCCACGATGGACTGGGACGCGTTGCGGGAACGCGTCCGCACCGGCGGGATGCGCAACTCCAACGTGATGGCCATCGCGCCGACGGCGACGATCTCGAACATCTGCGGCGTGGGCCAATCCATCGAACCGCTCTACCGCAACCTGTACGTCAAGTCCAACATGTCCGGCGACTTCACGGTGCTCAACGAGGACTTGGTGCGAGACCTGAAGACGGCCGGGTTGTGGGACGAGCAGATGGTGCGCGACCTGAAGTACTTCGACGGCGACCTCAGCCCCGTCGAACGCGTCCCCGCCGAATTGCGGGCGCTCTACGCCACCGCCTTCGAGATCGAGCCGCGCTGGCTGGTCTCGGCCGCCGCGCGCAGGCAGAAGTGGCTCGACCAGGCGCAATCGCTGAACCTCTACTTGGCCGAACCCAGCGGCCGCAAGCTCGACGAGCTCTACCGCAGCGCGTGGCGAGCGGGGCTGAAGACCACCTACTACCTGCGGTCGGCCAGCGCCACGCACGTGGAGAAGAGCACCTTGCGAGGCACCGACGGCCGGCTCAACGCCGTCTCCCCCGCAGCCGCCGAAAGTCCACAGTGCTCAGTCGAAGACCCGGAATGCGAGGCGTGCCAGTAAGGCATCCGCACCCCTCACCGAGCTGAACTCCTGGAGTGAGCATGACCTCCCTGCGAACCGACACCACCGGCCTCGGCGAGATCGACCGCGCCGCAGGCCGCGTCGACGCCGACGACAAGTCGATGATCAACGCGCGCGCCGACGTCAACCAGCTGCTACCGATGAAATACGGCTGGGCGTGGGAGAAATACCTCGCCGGCTGCAACAACCACTGGATGCCGACCGAGGTGTCCATGCACGCCGACATCGCGCTGTGGCGCTCCCGCGACGGTCTCACCGACGACGAGCGGCTGATGCTCAAGCGCAACCTCGGCTTCTTCGCCACCGCCGAATCCTTGGTGGCCAACAACATCGTGCTCGCCGTGTACCGGCACATCACCAATCCGGAGTGCCGCCAATACCTGCTGCGCCAGGCCTTCGAGGAAGCGGTGCACACGCACACCTTCCAGTACATCTGCGAAAGCCTCGGCCTCGACGAGGGCGAGCTGTTCAACGCCTACCGCGAGATCCCGTCCATTTCGGACAAGGATGCCTGGGCGCTGCGCTACACCCAGCACTTGGAAGACCCGCAGTTCGCCACCGGCGGCCAGCAGCGCGATCAGGCGTTCCTGCGCGACCTGATCGCCTTCTACGTGATCTTCGAAGGCATGTGGTTCTACACCGGCTTCGCGCAGATCCTCGCGCTGGGCAGGCGGAACAAGATGGTCGGCATCGCCGAGCAGTACCAGTACATCCTGCGCGACGAGTCGATCCACCTGAACTTCGGCATCGACTGCATCAACCAGATCAAGCTGGAGAACCCGCAGTTGTGGGCACCCGAGTTCCAGGCTGAGGTGCGCGGGATGCTCACCGAGGCCTGCGAGCTGGAGGTCGCCTACGGCCGCGACACGATGCCGCGCGGCATCCTCGGCCTCAACGCCGAACTCTGCGAGCAGTACATGCATTTCATCACCAACCGCCGCTGCGTCCAATTGGGACTGGATCCGGTTTTCCCCGCGGCGGAGAACCCGTTCCCGTGGATGTCCGAGGCGATGGACCTCAAGAAGGAGAAGAACTTCTTCGAAACCCGAGTCACCGAGTACCAGTCCGGCGCCTCCCTGAGCTGGGACTGACGGGCTCCCTTCGAGCGCGACCCCGTCCCCGCACCGCAGGGGACGGGGCGCTCAACCCGGTGCGGCAGCTTCGAGCTGGTCGGCGAGTCCGGTCATGATGCCCGCATAGCTCGCGTAGCTGCAGGGCGCGACCGCGTGCCATTCGACGAACCGGTCGTGCGCGGCGGCTTCCTGCGCGGCGAACACCGGATTGCGCTTCATCTCCGACGGCGGCAACGAAGCCGGTCTGGTGTCCCACATCAGCACATCCCCGCGGTAGGACCCGGCGTTCTCCCAGGACAACCGCTCGAAGTACCCGCCACCGCCGGTGTCCGGACGCGCGGGCGCCTGGATCGGCAGTCCGAGCTCCCGCACGTAGTAGTCCAGGTCGGGGTTGCGCGCTGGCACCACGACGAAGAATTCCTGCTTGGTGCCACCGATCGCGAGGATGCTGCGGTGCTGCTCCCGCATCCGCGCCCCGATCCTGCGCAACCGTTGCGCGGCCGCGTGAAATCGGGCCTCGTCCGCGCGCATCCGCTCCGAGTCCACATTGGACCCGAGTGCGCGGGCGAGTTCGCGGTAGGCCCCGATCGTCTCCGGCAGCGACCTGCCGGACTGCTCGATGCCGACGGTCGCCGCGATCGACCGCGCCTGCCGCTCCTGCTCGACGGTCAGGTGCCACAACCCCTCGAACTCCGCGTACTTGCCGCTGACCAGCAGGTCCGGCCGCAACGCCGCGGTGCGTTCCATGTCCAGCTCGCCGTATCCGGGTCCGGTGACATCGGTGACCCGGCGCGGATCGATGCTGCCGGCCTCCGGTTCGGTGCTGCCGTCGTCGCGCACCAGCGGGCCGAAGGTGCCCACCACCGGCACGCCGAAGTCGTTCAGCGCGCCCGCCGCGGAGACCTGTGCGATGATCCGCCGCGGCACGGCGCCGCTGGTAGCCCGCACACCCCGGTCGTCCACGAAGGACCATCCGGGCGCGCTGCCGCCGTCCGGTGCGGAGCAACCCGCCAGCGCACCCAGGGACAGCCCCAGCCCGAGCACGCGCCGCCGACTCACCATCACGTCCTCCAACCGTTGAGGTTAGGCTAGCCTACGTAGGCCCCGATAGGCGAAGGGTTTCCGGCGATGGCCCGACGGCAGGACGTCCCCCGTCCGCAGTACGTGGTGTTCCAGGCGCGCGTGGCGCGCGTGCGACGACTCGGCCCGAGCTTCACCCGCATCACGTTCACCGGCGACGACCTGCACAGATTCGGCATCGGCGGACTAGACCAGCGGATCAAGCTGATGCTGCCGCAGCCCGGCCGCACCATCGCCGACCTGCCGGACGGACCGGACTGGTACCCGCGCTGGCAGGCGATGCCGGACGAGGTGCGCCCCACGCTGCGCACCTACACCGTGCGCGCGCACCGGCCGGAGGTCGCCGAGCTGGACATCGACTTCGTGCTGCACGGAGTCGACGCCGGCCACGGCGGACCGGCCTCGACCTGGGCGGCAACGGCCGCGCCGGGCGACGAGGCCGGCCTGCTCGGACCGGAC
>NZ_JAFRFW010000168.1:0-4505 GCF_017434145.1 Saccharopolyspora sp.
ACCTCGTCGCCGCAGACGGTGACCTCGAAGGAGTCCCGGCCGTGGGTGTCCAGCCCGATCTCGGCCAGCGAGCGGAGCGTGGAGGTCACCAGCGCGGTCGGCACGCCGAGCGCGCTCTCGCCCGCCAGCGCCTCCAGCGCACCCGGCCGCCACGGCAGACCGCCGCGGAACAGTTCGGCGCTGCGGGCTTCGACCCAGTCGGCGGCCGCGGCCACCTCGGCCTCGGTGGTGCTCAGGCCGAGGGCTTCCAGCAGGATCCGCATGCTGGTGCTCATGTTGGAGCCGACCATGGTCTCGCGGGTGGCCAGGCTGAGCTCGCCGCCGCGGTAGGTCGCGTAGTCGCCCAGCGCGATGCTCCACAGCTTTTCGGAGTCGACCAGGGTGCCGTCCATGTCGAACAGGACGGCGGCGGGGGCGGTATCAGTCATCGCGGCCGGTTCCCGGCGTGCTCGCAGTTGCCACGCGTCCCAGTAGAGCAAAACCCCGCGGGACCTTGACAAGGAAGGTGGCCGATCCCTCCCGCGGCGGCGCGTGTCCGGTTGCGGGATGTCGGGCGCTGCGGTTCGCGATAGGTCGTAGGCTGACACGGTGAACGATCGCGAACCACGCTCCGCAGACCCGGTGGACCGGACCGAAGGGAGCCCCACAGCGGCCAGCGAGACCGGGACCGGCACGAACGGCGCCGGCGAGACCGAGGCCGATCGGAACGGCACCGGACCGGCCAAACCGGACGGCCCGGTGGCGATCTTGGGCTTTGAAGGATGGAACGACGCAGGCGACGCCGCCAGCTCCGCGATCGAGCACCTGGAACTGACCTGGGACGCCGACCCGCTCACCGAGATCGACCCGGATCCGTACTACGACTTCCAGGTCTCCCGGCCGACGGTGAAGCTGATCGACGGCGTCACCCGCCAGGTGACCTGGCCGACCACGCGGCTGTCGGTGTGCAGGCCGCCGGGTGCCGACCACGACGTGCTGCTGGTGCACGGCATCGAGCCGAACATGCGCTGGAACGCGTTCTGCTCCGAACTGCTCGGGCACCTCAACGAAGCGGGCGTGCGCACGGTGGTGTCGCTGGGCGCGCTGCTGGCCGACGCGCCGCACACCCGGCCGGTGCCGGTGACCGGCACCGCCTACGACGCGGATGCGGCCGCGCACTACGGGCTGGAGCGGTCCCGCTACGAAGGCCCGACCGGCATCGTCGGCATCTTCCAGGACTCCTGCGTGCAGGCGGGCATCCCGTCGATCGCGTTCTGGGCGGCGGTGCCGCACTACGTCTCGCAGCCGCCGTCGCCGAAGGCCACGCTGGCGCTGCTGCACCGCGTGGAGGAGACGCTGGACCTGGAGGTGCCGCTGGGCAACCTGCCGGACCAGGCGGAGGAGTGGGAGACCACGGTCAGCGAGATGGCCGAGGAGGACGAGGACGTCCGCAACTACGTCCGCGCGCTGGAAGAACGCGGGGACGCCGAGGTGAAGCTGACCGAGACCAGCGGTGACGCCATCGCCGCCGAGTTCGAGCGCTACCTGCGCCGCCGCGGCCCCGGCGGCAAGGGACCGCTCGGCCCGGGACCGGGCTGACTTCAGGCGAGAACGCCCTCCGCGCGGAGGGCGTTCTCGCGTTCAGCTCACGCCACGGAGGCCAGGTACCGGTCGGCCAGCTCCGGGTCGAACAGCCACTCGGCGAAGGTCGAGGGATCGTCGAAGCCGTTCACGAACCGCCCGGCCACTTCGTCGCTGTGCTGCGCCGCGCCGAGGATCCGCATCATGTGCTCCGGCAGCGGTTCCAGCATCGCGTTCGTCCACCTCGTCACGTGCGCCGCGTAATCCCAGTACCGCTCGAAGGTGGTCCGCATCCAGTCCGCGTCGAACGGTTCCGCGCCGCGTTCGACGATGCTGTGCTGGAACGACGCCGCGCACTTGGCGGCGTTGTTGGAGCCCTGCCCGGTGATCGGGTCGTTCGCCACGACCACGTCGGCCATGCCGAGCACCGCCCCGCCGGAAGGCAGCCGGCCGACCGGTTTCCGCACCACCGGCGTGTAGCCGCCGGTCAGCGTGCCGCGGGCGTCGGTGAGTTCGGCGCCCGCGAAGCGCTCGTACTCCCAGGGGAAGTACTCGCGCATCAGCCCCAGCATCCGCTGCCAGTGCTCGGCCGGCTCCGGGCGGTCCCGGAAGGAGTCCAGCGCGCCGCCGGGGACGGCCTCGAAGAACGGGATCTCGCAGGGCCCGCTGAAGGTGTAGCCGGGGATCACGAACAGCTCCCCCACCCCCGGGCACGGGTTGAACCGCACCGCGTCGCGGTCCGGGTGCTCCGGGCGCCGCCCCGCGCCGTGCACGTAGGAGACCGTGAGCATCCGCTGCGGCGAGGTGAACCTGCAGCGTTGCGGGTCCCGGTCGAACAGCTCGACCAGTTCGCCCTTGCCCGCGGCGACCAGCACCAGTTCGTAGTGCTCGGTGAGCCGGTCCAGGTCGGCGGTGGTCACGCCGTGGTAGATCACCTTGCCGCCGCGGTTCTCCAGCAGCTCCAGCCAGCCCGCCATCTTCACCCGCTGGTCCACGGACTGCGCGTAGCCCGCCAGCAGCCCGACCCATTCCAGCGCGCGGGAACCGTCCGGGCCGCCGACCGAGACCCCGACTCCGGTGACCTTCGGCGTCTGCTCCTCCCAGAGGTTCAGCCCGAGGTCGCGTTCGTGCTGCAAGGCGTTGTGGAACATGCACTGGGTGGAGGTCACGCGGCCGTTGCGGATCTCTTCCGGGGTGCGCGCGGACATCACGGTCACGTCGTAGCCCTGGTCGTTGAGCCCGAGCGCCAGTTGCAGCCCGGCCTGCCCGGCACCGACGATCAGTATCTTGCGCATCGCCTACTCGTCCTCCTGCTCGATCATGCCGCGCCGGAGACCACGTTCAGCCGCATGGTGTGCGACACCAGCGCGCGCAATGCGTCCACAGTGGACACGCTGTCGCGGGCGTCGCAGGTGACCAGCGGGGTCTCCGGGCTCAGCGCCAACGCGTCGCGCACCTCGTCGAGCTCGTAGGGCAGCTGCCCGTCGAAGAGGTTCAGCGCGACGATGAACGGCACGTCCGAGTCGTGCTCGAAGTAGTTGATCGCGGCGAAGGACTCCTGCACCCGCCGGGTGTCCACCAGGATCACCGCGCCCAGCGCGCCGCGGGCCAGGTCATCCCACAGGAACCAGAAGCGGGCCTGCCCGGGCGTGCCGAACAGGTACAGCATCAGGTCGGAATGCAGTTCGATGCGGCCGAAGTCCATCGCCACCGTGGTAGTGGTCTTCGCGCCCTCCGGATCCGGCTCGTCGATCCCCGCAGCTGCCTCGGTCATCCACGCCTCGGTGTTCAGCGGAGGGATCTCCGAGACCGAGGAGACGAACGTCGTCTTGCCGACGCCGAACCCGCCCGCGATGACGATCTTCGCCGAGAGCATCAGCTCGGCGGGGTCATGCGGAGAGCTTGTTGAGGCCATCCAGAACCCTCTCCAGGATGTCGTGGTCGTAGCGGTATGCGTGCCCGGTGGGGTGGATGAACACCGCGCCGTCCGCGGCCAGGTCGCTGACCAGCACCCGGATCACGCCGAGCGGGATGCTCAGGATCGCGGAGAGCTCGGCCAGCGAGATCGGCCTGCGCGCGGACTCGTAGACCGACCGCGACTCGGGCAGCAGCCCGGTGGCGAACTCGGCGTCGTAGTTCGGCACCGAGATCATCGTCTCCACCAGCAGCTGGTGGCGGGTGCGGGTCCGGCCGCCGGTGAGCGCGTACGGGCGCACCCGGCTGCTGCGGGACTCGGGCTTTCCGGGATCCGGGTGCGTGCGTCCCGGTTCCCGGAGGTGGTGCGGCTCGGAGTCCTGGGCTCCGCGATCCTGCGAGTTCTGGTGTTGCTCCCCCGCCGCGCCGGAATCGCTCCGCGCGGTTGCACTCATCTCGTTACCTCCCGCATCCGCGTCACGCCGGCCGCCGCGCGCTGACCACGCGGCGCAGGTCGGCGCGCACCTCCGGGGTCAGCGCGTGCCCGGTGTTCTCGACGAACTGGGTCATCTCGTAGGCCACCACCCGCATCTGCGCGTCGTGCGCGGTCAGCACCGCGAGCCCGGCTCCCGAACCGATGCCCATGAACAGGAAGTACCCCTGGCTGAGCCGGATGATGATCTGCTCGCAGGTCCCCTTGTCGAACAGCGCCGCGCTGTTGTGCGCCAGGCTGAGCACTCCGCTGGAGATGGCGGCCAGCTGCTCGGCGTCGTCGCCGGAGATCGACGAGGATCCGGCCAGCGGCAGCCCGTCCGCGGACAGGATCAGCGCGTGGGTAGCCCCGGCGACCCGGTCGACGAAGTCGTCGACGAGCCAGTCGAAATCGCGTCCTGTGGTGTCGTTTCCCGCCGTCACTGTTGATTTCCTCCGGGCGTGCGGCCGGTGCCGCGCCGGTCTCGGGTGTGCTGCTGGTCCCGGTCGTGCGGTTGCTCGCCGGCCCCTTCCCGGCCGTTCTGCTGGTGGTCGGCCCG
>NZ_JAFRFW010000169.1:0-2138 GCF_017434145.1 Saccharopolyspora sp.
CTGCGCGCGCAGAGCCGGACGCTGCGGCAACGGGTGCCGGAGGGGCTGCTGGCCAGGGCGACGCCCGCCCGGTTGCGCGAAGCCATCGGGGTGCTGCTGGACAACGCCCTGCGGCACGGCAAGGGCGCGGTGACGCTGGCTGCCCGCGAGGGCGGCGGGACGGTCGTCGTGGAGGTCGGCGACGCCGGGCCGGGCGTTCCGGACCAGCTGGTGCCGTACGTGTTCGATCGCGGGTTCTCCGCGGGCGGCTCGACCGGTGTCGGGCTGGCGCTGGCGCGGGCGTTGATCGAGGCGGACGGCGGGCGGCTCGAACTCAGCAAGGCCCGGCCCGCGCTGTTCGAGATCTACCTGCCGGTGGCACGTGCCGATGACGTGCTCGGCGTTCCCTGGAAGATCGAGTCGACGCCGCGCTGAGGCCACCCGGTTTCGTGCGGCCGAGACGAATCGCGGCGAGCTATTCGTCTTGTTCGGAATCGCCGGAAGGGAACACCCAGCGCCGGAACGCCCACCACCGGAATGCCATGCCCAGCAGCAATCCGACGATCTGCGCGGCGGTGAAATCCGCGATCTCCTCGACGAACCTGCTGGTGTAGGGCTCCTGCAGGTGCAGCGCGTACCGCGAGAACCACAGCGGCGCGGCGTACAGCGCGACCCCGATACCGCTGAACAGGAAGTACAGCGCCGCCTCGTGGTGGCGTTCGCGCCCGCCCCTGGTGCGGAACGACCATTCCCGGTTGAGCACGTAGGAGGCGATCGTGGCCACCAGCACGGCGATCACTTTCGCGGTGACCGGTTTCGGCACCAGGATCGTCAGCTTCAGCCCGTAGAAGATCGCGGTGTCGACGAAGAACGTGATCGCACCGACGACCGCGAACTTGAGCAGTTCGCGGTGCCGGATCGCCACGTTTCGGTACGGCTGCGGGATGCGGGTGAGCACCGAATCGACGACGGACACGGCGGCAATTTTACGTGGCGGTCGGCGCGCTTCCGGTGGCCGGTCGTCGGCGCGGACCGCCGCGTGCGCGGCAGTGAGTCACCGCCGCACGCGGCAGCGAGTCACCGCCCGGACAGGTCCCGCAGCGGCCAGGGCCACGGCCGGGTTCCGGACGGCGCGTCCGGCTCGTCGTGTTCCGGCCGCGAGGTTTCCTGCTGCGGCGGGTCGTCCGGCGGTTGCAGCAGGTCCGGCAGTTCCGGTGGTTCGGGCGGTTCCGGGTGCTGCGGTGATTCCGGCGGCCGGGGCGGTTCCGGAGGCTGTGGCGGCTCCGGTGGCTCGGGCGGTTCCGGAGGTTCTGGGGACTCGGGCGGCTCGGGCCACCAGCAGTGCCACCAGCCCTGTCCGGGGAACTCCGGAATGCCCGGGCACGGCTTCGGTGGCACTCCCGGATACCGCAACCGCAAGGTCAGCGAGTCGCTGTCGCTCGCCTGCCCGAGCGTGGCCTGAGCGGGAATGGTGACCTGCCGCTCGGCGTCCGCCACCGGCGCGTCCTGGAACGTCAGCAGCCACAGGTCGCCCTCGAAGGACTCGCCGGGCCGCAAGTCCTTGGCGCACCGCAGCTGCCGCTCGGACGGGTGCACCTCGCACTCCGGCGGAATCCCGATCGCGCGGGTGCCTTCCGGCAGCCGAGCCGTCGCTTCGGCACGACCGGCCGTGCGGCCGGTGTTGCGCACGTCCAGTTCGAGGTGCACCGGCGGATGATCGTCGACCTGCTCGGACAGGCCCTCGTCGAACGCCGCGCGGGAGACCCGCACGTCCACGCCGTCGGCGGGGGCCAGCCGGACCCGGATCGCGGAGAGCTGCAGGTCGATCGTGGCGCCGGAGGTGATCTGCGCGCGGATCTCGCCTTCCGAAGCGTTCGGCGCCGCCTGCACGCGCAGGCGGAAGGTGAGGTGGCCACCCGGCGGCACACCGCGATCCGAAGTGCACCGCACGCCGCCCTCGTACGCCTGGCAACGAACCTGCGGCTCGCCGGCCGGTGCGGCGGAGCGGGCGCTCGCCGGAGTGGCGCTCGCCGGAGTGGTGCTCGCGGGTCCGGTGCTTGCTGGAGCGGCGCGTGCGGTGGCAATGCCTGCCGAGCCGGAGCCGGCTGGAGCAGTGCTTCGCGGACCCGCGCTGGACGCAGCGGTGCCGGCCGGCGAAG
>NZ_JAFRFW010000170.1:0-4235 GCF_017434145.1 Saccharopolyspora sp.
CGGCGGCTCCGGCACGCTCGCCCCGCACGTGGCGCGCTGGCTCGCCGAGCAGGGCGCCGAGCACATCGTGCTCACCAGCCGCCGCGGCGCCGACGCGCCCGGAACCGCCGAGCTCGTCGCCGAACTGGCCGAACTCGGCACCGAGGCCGAGGCGCTGCCCTGCGACCTCGCCGACCGCGAATCCGTGCGCGGCCTGCTCGCGCAGCTGGCCGATGCGGGCCGCGAGGTGCGCACCGTGCTGCACACCGCCGCGTTCATCGGGCTGGAGCCGATCGACGAGGCGAGCCCGGAGTCCTTCGCCGACGTGCTGCGCGCCAAGGTCGGCGGCGCCCAGCTGCTGGACGAGCTGCTGGACGACGACCAGCTCGACGCGTTCGTGCTGTTCTCCTCCACCGCGGGCCTGTGGGGCAGCGGTCAGCACGCCGCCTACGTCGCCGGCAACGCCTACCTGGCCGCGCTCGCCGAGCACCGCCGCGCCCGCGGCCTGCCCGCCACCTCGATCTCCTGGGGCATCTGGGCCGACGACCAGAAGCTCGGCCGCGTCGATCCGGACGCGATTCGCCGCAGCGGTCTGGTGTTCATGCCGCCGCACCTGGCACTGGCGGGACTGCGCGGAGCGCTGGAGCAGGACGAAGCCGCGCTCGCCGTCGCCGACGTGGATTGGGACCGGTACCATCCGGTCTTCAGCACCGCCCGGCCGACCACGCTGTTCGACGAGATCCCCGAGGTCCGCAGGCTCGCCGCCGAGGTGCAGAGCCCGGCGGCCGGTGGCGAGTTCGCAGGCAAGCTCCGCGGACTCACCGCCGCCGAGCAGCAACGCCGTCTGCTGGACCTGGTGCGCGCCGAAGCCGCCACCGCGCTCGGGCACACCTCCTCCGACGCCCTGGGCGAGCGGCGCGCGTTCCGCGACGTCGGCTTCGACTCGCTCACCGCGGTCGACCTGCGCAACCGGATCGCCGCGGCCACCGGGCTCGCGCTGCCGACCACGATGGTCTTCGACCACCCCAATCCGCTGGCACTGGTCGAGTTCCTGCGCGGCCTGCTCGCCGGTCAGTCCGAAATGGACACCGAACGCGGCGGGGAGCGGGCGGTCGACGACGAGCCGATCGCCATCGTCGGCATGAGCTGCCGCTACCCGGGCGGGGCGAACACGCCCGAGCAGCTGTGGGACCTGGTCACCGGCGGTGCCGATGTGATCTCCGGATTCCCCGCGGACCGCGGTTGGGACGCCGCTGCGATCTACGACCCCGACCCGGAGCGGCAGGGCAAGACCTACTCGACGTACGGCGGATTCCTGCACGACATGGCGGAGTTCGACGCGGAGTTCTTCGGCATCTCACCGCGTGAAGCCCTCGCGATGGACCCGCAGCAGCGGCTGCTGCTGGAGACCACCTGGGAGCTGTTCGAGCGCTCCGGGCTCGACCCGGCGGCGCTGCGCGGTACCCGCACCGGGGCGTTCATCGGCGCCAGCTACCAGGACTACGACGCCAACTCCGCGGACGGCTCCGAAGGCCACATGATCACCGGGGCGCTCTCCAGCATCCTTTCCGGGCGGTTGAGCTACCTGTTCGGCCTGGAGGGCCCGGCGGTCACATTGGACACCGCCTGCTCGTCCTCGCTGGTGGCGCTGCACTTCGCCGTGCAATCGCTGCGCAACGGCGAGAGTTCGATGGCGCTCGCCGGTGGCGTGTCGGTGATGTCCACCCCGAGCGCGTTCGTCGGGTTCAGCCGCCAGCGGGCGATGGCGCCGGACGGGCGCTGCAAGGCGTACTCCGACTCCGCCGACGGCATGAGCTTGGCCGAAGGCATCGGCTTGGTGCTGGTCGAGCGGCTGTCGGACGCGCGGGCGAACGGACACCCGGTGCTGGCCGTGGTGCGCGGGTCCGCGATCAACCAGGACGGCGCCTCGAACGGGCTCACCGCGCCGAACGGTCCCTCGCAGCAACGGGTGATCCGGGCCGCTTTGGCCGATGCGGGGCTGGAGCCGTCCGATGTGGACGCGGTCGAGGGGCACGGCACCGGTACCGCGCTGGGCGATCCGATCGAGGCGCAAGCGTTGCTGGCGACCTACGGGCAGGACCGCTCGGAGCCGCTGCTGCTGGGCTCGGTGAAGTCGAACATCGGGCACACCCAGATGGCCTCCGGCGTCGCCGGGGTCATCAAGACCGTGCTGGCGCTGCGCAACGGCTCGCTGCCGCCGACGCTGCACGTCGACCAGCCGTCCTCGCACGTGGACTGGTCCTCGGGCGCGATCGAGCTGCTGCGCGAGCAGGCCGGATGGCCGGAGACCGGGCGGGTGCGCCGGGCCGCGGTGTCCTCGTTCGGGCTCAGCGGCACCAATGCCCACACGATCCTGGAACAGGTTCCTGAGATGGTGGAACCGGCCGTGGAGCCGGTGAACGGGGTTGTGCCCGCGGTGCTTTCAGCCCGGTCCGAGGGTGCGTTGCGGGCTCAGGCCGCGCGGATGCTGCAACACGTCGAAGGCGCCGGCTCGGTGCACCCCGCGGACTTGGCGTTCTCGCTGGCGACCTCGCGGTCCCGGTTCGAGCACCGGGCCACCGTGATCGCCGCGGACTCCGCGGAACTGCGGGCCGGGCTCACGGCGCTCCGGGACGGCCTGCCCGCCGGGAATCTGGTGCGCGGCAAGGAATCCGCCGGTCGGCTGGCGTTCCTGTTCACCGGTCAGGGCAGCCAGCGCGCCGGGGCCGGGCGGGAGCTCTACGACCGTTTCCCGGTGTTCGCCGAAGCACTGGACGACGTGCTGGCGCGACTGGACGACGAGCTGGACCGGCCGCTGCGCGATTTGCTGTTCGCCGAGTCCGGTTCGGCCGATGCCGCACTGCTGGACGAGACGGGCTACGCGCAGCCCGCGCTGTTCGCGCTCGAAGTGGCGCTGTTCCGGCTCGTGGAGTCGTGCGGCGCGCTGCCCGATCAGCTGGCAGGGCACTCCATCGGCGAAGTCGCGGCCGCACACGTGGCCGGGGTGTTCTCGCTGGAGGACGCCTGCAAGCTGGTCGCCGCCCGCGGTCGGCTGATGCAGGAATTGCCGCGCGGTGGCGCGATGATCGCGGTTGAGGCCACCGAGGACGAAGTGCGCGGGCTGTTGACCGACCAGGTATCGCTGGCCGCGGTGAACGGGCCGGATTCCGTCGTGATCTCCGGTGCTTCCGCCGAAGCCGAGGCGATCGCGGCCCGGCTCGAGGGCGACGGCCGCAGGATCAAGCACCTGGCGGTGAGCCACGCCTTCCATTCGCCGCTGATGGAACCGATGCTGGCCGAATTCCGCCGCGTCGCAGGGGAGATCACCTACCGGGATCCGGTGATTCCAGTGGTGTCCAATGTGACCGGTGCACTGGCCGAGCCGGGGCAGCTGTCCTCCGTGGACTACTGGGTCAGCCACGTTCGCGAGGCCGTGCGCTTCTCCGCGGGTGTCCGGGCGATGACCGAGGCGGGGGTGCACACCTTCCTCGAACTCGGCCCGGACGGCGTGCTGTCCGGGATGGCCCGCGACACCACCGGCGCGGACGCGCTGTTGGTGCCTGCGCTGCGCCGGGACAGGGGTGAAGCCGAGGCTCTCACCACCGCGCTCGCTAGCCTGCACGTTCGCGGAATCCCGATCGACTGGGCGGAATTCTTCAGCGGCACCGGTGCGCGGCGCGTGGACCTGCCCACCTACGCCTTCCAGCGCGAACGGTTCTGGCCGGAGCACACCGCCGAGCAGCCCGCGCAGTCCGACTCCGCGGACGCCGCGTTCTGGGACGCTGTCGAGCGCGCCGACGCCCCGGCGCTCACCGACGCCCTGGACCTCGACGAGCAGACCGTGCACGCCATGCTGCCTGCGCTCTCGACCTGGCGCCGCAACCGGCAGGAGAACGCCGTTGCGGATGCCTGGCGCTACCGGCCGACCTGGAAACCGGTTCTTGGCAACGAAATCGCCGGGTACGGACCTGTCAGCGGCGGTACGTGGTTGCTGCTCGCTCCGGAAGGTGCCGATGCGGCCGATCGCGCGCTGAAGTCGCTCGGCGCCGACGTGGCTCGGGTCGAGGTGCATCGCGCCGACCGGGCCGAGCTGGCCTGGCGGCTGCGGACCGAGGCCGCGGACGCCGGATTCCCGGACGGCTCCGGGTTCGCGGGCGTCATCTCGCTGCTCGCGCTCGCCGAGGGCGAGCAAGCGCCGGACGTGCCTGCCGGGCTCGCGCTGACCACCATCGCCGTGCAAGCGCTCGGCGACGCCG
>NZ_JAFRFW010000171.1:0-3161 GCF_017434145.1 Saccharopolyspora sp.
GACCGGCCGCCCGGTCTCCTCGGCCATGCCACGGGCGATCCGCGCGCCCGGCAGCTCGTACGGGGAGTGCACGCCCAGCCCCGCCGCCGACGAGTCGCCGAGCACCACCAGCTCCAGCGGCTCGGTGCCCGCGGGCAGGTCGGCGGGTGCCACCGGTCCGCTGCCGTCCGGCAGGTGGACCCCGTCGGAGCGCAGCGGCACCGCCGAGGGCACGCCGATCACCCGGCGCGCGTACCGCGACTGGCCGTTGAGCAGTCCGTACGCCGCTCCGGAAAGCCCTCCGAGGGTGCCGGCGGCCATCATCGCCAGCCGCACCGCACGAGCCCCGATCATGACCTGCCCCTCCTGCGCCGACCGGCGCGAAATCCGTCGGCCGCCCGATGTCGTCGGCTCGGACCGAAAAATCTCTCCATCACCGAAGACGCTGCCGACCGGCAAAACCTTCCCGCCTGGCGTGTCGGCCGGGCGGGCGGCGGGGTTAGCCGATCGCGGGCATTTAGGCTCAACACCACATCGTCACGACTGCGAAAGGGACTGGCGCAGTGGAGTACGTCGAGCACGTCGTCGACCTCGTCGGCAACACCCCTCTGGTGCGGTTGAACTCGCTGGCAGGCTCCGCTTCCACGCCGGTGCTGGCGAAGGTCGAGTACTTCAACCCGGGCGGCAGCGTGAAGGACCGGATCGCGCTGCGGATGGTCGAGGCCGCAGAGGAGTCCGGGCAGCTGCGGCCCGGCGGCACCATCGTCGAACCCACCTCCGGCAACACCGGCGTCGGGCTGGCGATGGTGGCCCAGCGCAAGGGCTACCGCTGCGTGTTCGTGTGCCCGGACAAGGTCAGCGAGGACAAGCGCAGCGTGCTGGAGGCGTACGGCGCGGAGGTCGTGGTGTGCCCGACCGCGGTTCCGCCGGAGCACGCCGATTCCTACTACAGCGTCTCGGACCGGCTGGTCACCGAGATCGACGGCGCGTGGAAGCCGAACCAGTACGCCAACGACGCCAACCCGGAGTCGCACTACCTCAGCACCGGCCCGGAGATCTGGCGCCAGACCGAGGGCCGGATCACGCACTTCGTCGCGGGCATCGGCACCGGCGGCACCATCTCCGGCATCGGCCGCTACCTCAAGGAGGTCTCCGGCGGGAAGGTGCGGATCATCGGCGCCGACCCGGAGGGTTCGGTGTACTCCGGCGGCGGCGGGCGGCCGTACCTGGTGGAGGGCGTCGGCGAGGACTTCTGGCCGCAGACCTACGACCGCGGCATCTGCGACGAGATCGTGCCGATCTCGGACCAGGACTCCTTCGGCATGACCCGCGAGCTCGCGCACCAGGAGGCGCTGCTGGTCGGTGGCTCGTGCGGGATGGCCGCGGCCGCGGCGCTGCGGATCGCGGAGCGCACCGGGCCGGACGACGTGATCGTGGTGCTGCTGCCCGACGGCGGGCGCGGCTACCTCGGCAAGGTGTTCAACGACTCCTGGATGGCCAAGTACGGCTTCCTGTCCCCGGACCACGCCGGCGGGTCGATGAAGGACGTGCTGCTGCGCAAGGACGGCACGATGCCGGAGCTGGTGCACGTGCACCCGAACGAGACCGTCGCGGAGGCGGTCGCGATCATGCGCGAGTTCAGCGTCTCGCAGATGCCGGTGGTCAACGCCGAACCGCCGGTGATGGCCGCCGAGGTCGCCGGGGCGGTCAACGAGCGCGACCTGCTGGACGCGCTGTTCGCGGGCAACGCTCAGCTCGCCGACCGGGTGGAGCAGCACATGTCGCCTCCGCTGCCGACCATCGGCGCGGGTGAGGAGATCAGCGCCGCGATGTCCGCGCTGGCGGGAGCGGACGGCGCGATGGTGCTCGTCGGCGGCAAACCGGCCGGGGTGGTGACCCGGCAGGACGTGCTGGCCTTCATCGCCGGACGTTGACGATTCGTTACGGATGGCCGCTACGCTGCTCACCTATCGGATAGCGTGTGCAGGACGCAACACCAAGGATTTCGTGCTTCACGCCCAAGGGGGTCAGGAAACCCGATGAGCTCTCCGCAGCCGCCGGACGGTGGCCAGCAGGGACAGCAACCGCAGGGAGCCGGTGGCGAGCCGCCGGACGCGGAAGGCACCCAGATCGGTTCCAAGCTGGACCCGCAGGCCACGGACGCCGAACAGGCCCCCAACCCGGACGCCACGCAGGTCGTTCGCCCGGCGCAGCCGCAGCAGGACGCCGGGCAGCAGGGAACCGGACAGCAGGGCACCGGGCAGTCCGGGCAAGCGCCCGGTGATTCGACGCAGGTCGTGCGGCCTGCCCAGCAACCCGCGCAG
This sequence comes from Saccharopolyspora sp., assembly GCF_017434145.1. Lineage (NCBI taxonomy): Bacteria > Bacillati > Actinomycetota > Actinomycetes > Pseudonocardiales > Pseudonocardiaceae > Saccharopolyspora > Saccharopolyspora sp. The sequence goes on from NZ_JAFRFW010000171.1 coordinate 2,304, forward strand.
CAGTACGGCACCGGCGAATCCACCCAGGTCGTGCCGCCGACGATGCAGCCGCCGCAGCCGATGTACGAGCAGCCCGGCACGTCCGGCTCGGCTCCCGGTGAAGGCACCACGCAGGTCGTCCCGCCGAACATGCAGCCCGCGCAGCCGATGTACAACCAGCCCGGCACGCAGAGCCAGCCGGGCGGGTTCCCCCAGCAGCCCCAGTACCCGGGCGCGCCTCAGCAGCCTGGCACGCCCGGCGGCGGTTTCCCCGCTCCGCAGGCCCAGCCGGGATTCGGTGCCCCGCCGCCGAACACCGGCTACGGCGCGTTCGGCAAGCAAGCCGGCGAGAACAACCGCGGGCTCGCGCAGGCGGCCGGTTGGACCGCTATCAGCGGTGGCGGGCTGATGCTGGTCCTGCAGCTGGTCGGGATGTTCCTGATGATCTCGGCGGTGAACCGGCTCAAGCAGCTGTCCGAATCCCTCGGCATGACCGCGCCGACGCCGTCGCTGGCGTTCCCGGTCACGATGATCGTGATCTCGATCGTGGTGCTGATCGCGATGATCGTCGGTGGCGCGTTCATCTTGCAGCGCAAGTCGCTCGGCCAGATTCTGGCTGGCGGTACCGGCGCGGTGGTCGCGGTCGTGTCCCTGATCAACATCTTCGTGCTCCCCTCCGCGGTGTGGTCGGCGATCCTGACGCTGCTCATCGGCGCCGCGGTCGCGGTGCTGGCGTTCCTGCCCGGGACCGGGGCGTGGCTCTCCGGTGGTTCGGCGGGGGCTCCGGCCCCGGCTGCCGCCGGGTTCGGCCAGCCGCAGCCGGGCCAGCCGTTCGGCCAGCCGCAACCCGGTCAACCGCAACTCGGCCAGCCGTTCGGC
>NZ_JAFRFW010000172.1:0-12367 GCF_017434145.1 Saccharopolyspora sp.
CCGTGACGCCTCCGACGAGACCGACCTGCGCTCCCGTGAGCGGGAGGCGCAACGCAACGCCGTGGTCGAGCTCGTGAAGGTGGCCCCGGTCGCGCAGGAACTGGCCGACCGGTTCGCCGCCGCGGGCCACCGCCTGTACCTGGTGGGCGGCAGCGTGCGCGACGCGCTGCTCGGGCGGCTGGGCACCGACCTGGACTTCACCACCGAGGCACGCCCGGACCGGGTCCGCGAGCTGCTGGACGGCTGGGCGGAGACCGTCTGGGACACCGGGATCGACTTCGGCACCCTCGGCGCCTACAAGCGCGGCACCACCGTGGAGATCACCACGTTCCGCGCGGACAGCTACGACCGGGTGAGCCGGAACCCGCAGGTCGACTTCGGCGACTCCATCGAGGGCGACGTGCTGCGCCGCGACTTCACCGTGAACGCCATGGCGATCGAGCTGGGTTCGCGCGAGTTCGTCGACCTGCACGGCGGTCTGGAGGACGTGGCGCGGCGCCGGCTGGACACGCCTGCGACTCCGCAGGAGTCGTTCGCCGACGACCCGCTGCGGATGCTGCGGGCCGCGCGGTTCGCCGCCCAGCTCGGTTTCGAGCCCGCGCCGCGGGTGGTCGAGGCGATGCGCGGCATGGCGGAGCAGATCGCCCGGATCACTCCGGAGCGGGTGCAGGCGGAGCTGTCGAAGCTGCTGTGCGGCCGGTACCCGCGCGAGGGCGTGCAGCTGCTGGTGCACACCGGGCTGGCCGAGCACGTCCTGCCCGAGGTGCCCGCGATGCGGCTGGAGATCGACGAGCACCACCAGCACAAGGATGTCTACGAGCACTCGCTGGTGGTCCTGCAGCAGGCGATCGACCTGGAGCGGGCCGCCGACCCGGACGGCGAGCCGGACCTGGTGCTGCGGCTGGCGGCGCTGCTGCACGACATCGGCAAGCCGGACACGCGGCGGTTCGAGCCGGGCGGCGGGGTGAGCTTCCACCACCACGAGGTGGTCGGCGCGAAGATGACGCGCAAGCGGCTGCGCGCGCTGCGCTACTCCAAGGAGATCGTGCACGACGTGTCCGACCTGGTGTACCTGCACCTGCGGTTCCACGGTTACGGCGAGGGGAACTGGACGGACTCCGCGGTGCGCCGCTACGTCACCGACGCCGGGCACTTGCTGCCGCGGCTGCACAAGCTGGTGCGCGCGGACTGCACCACCCGCAACCGGCGCAAGGCCAACGCGCTGCAGCGCTCCTACGACGACCTCGAGGAGCGGATCGCCCGGATCGCCGCCGAGGAGGACCTGGCGAAGGTCCGGCCGGACCTGGACGGCAACGAGATCATGCGGCTGCTCGGCGTCCCGCCGGGCCCGATCGTCGGCAAGGCGTGGAAGCACCTGAAGGACGTCCGGCTCGACCGCGGTCCGGTGGATCGCGCGGAGGCCGTCGCCGAGCTGTACCGGTGGGCGGCCGAACAGGGCATCGAGGTTCCCGGCGAGAGCTGAGCCGTCGGTGCGCGGTCTCGCGCTGTACGGGTTCCGGCTTTTCCCCAGTCTCCTTGCTCTGGTCGTTGCAGGTCAAAGCTTCATAATATTACTGAAGTGAAAATACTCAGGCGTTTCGGTGAACACTCAGCAGCGAAGGCTGATCATCGACTGCGGCCAACCGCATTCGTCGGGAGACGGACGCGCCGCGAACCGGCCACCTCTGCGATCATGCGGAGGTGGAATCTGACGCGGAGGTGGAGCCGGGGACGCTGCTGGTGGCTGCTCCGCAGCTACTCGATGAGAACTTCCGCCGCTCGGTGGTGTACGTGATCCACCACCGCGGCGAAGGCACCCTCGGCGTCATCCTGAACCGGCCCAGCGAGGTGGCGATCAGCGACGTGCTGCCGCATTGGGCACCGCACGCCAGCGAACCGCAGTCGCTGTTCGTCGGCGGACCGGTGGAACAGCGCACGGCGATCTGCCTGGCCGCCCTGCGCACCGGCGAGGACGTCGGAACTCTCGGCGGCGTGGTCGGCGTGCGCGGCCCGGTCGGCCTGGTCGACCTCGACGGAGATCCGGAGCAGCTGGTCCCGCGCACCCGCGGGCTGCGGTTCTTCGCCGGCTACGCGGGGTGGGAGGCGCGCCAGCTCGCCGGTGAGATCGAACGCTGTGACTGGCTCGTGGTGCCCGCGCTGCCGGACGACGTCATCGCTGCACCCGGCGCGGACCTGTGGGGCCGGGTGCTGCGGCGGCAGCGCACTCCGGTGTCGTTCCTGGCCACGCACCCTGGCGATGTGAAGCTGAACTGACCCCGCTCAGCCGCAGCAGCCACCGGGGCAGCCGGTGCAGCCGCCGGCCGCGACCGGTTCGGGCAGGGCTGCCGCGGCCCGGTCGCCGAACACTCCGCCGATCACCATGAGCGCGAACGCGCCCGCGATGCCCAGCACGGCGACCAGCACGGCGCTGAACATCGTGCCCAGCAGCGGCTCCGAAACTCCGGCGAGCACGGCGATCGCGCCGCCTGCCAGCATCGCGGGGGCCGCCGCCCGGTTGCCGAGCTCGAAGGCTTCCTCGCTGCGCAGCGTCGCCGGCGTGCGAACCCCGACGTAGCGGTTCGGCGGGAGCTGGCTGCGCAGCCCGCGCCAGCCGATGAACAACAGCGCCGCCCCGAGCACCACGAGCAGCGCGGACAAGATCACCTGCACAGCTATCACCGGCCCAGCGTACGGCGGCCGCTCGCGGGTCATCCGCGCGCTACCCGGCTGGGGTTCACTGGGTCACATGATCGCAGCACGCTCACCCGCAGCCCGTATTGCCGTCGCCCTCGCTGCCGGGCTGCTCTCCTCCGCTTGCGCGCAGCCGACGACCCCGCCGGAGGGCGTGCGCGTGCTCGGCGAGCGGACGTTGCCTTGGGGCACGACGTTCCAGAACACCACCGTGGGCGGATTGTCCGGGCTGGACTACGACGCCCGTTCCGGGCAGTGGGTGTTCATCAGCGATGATCGCTCGCAGCACCAGCCTTCCCGCACCTACACCGCGCAGATCGACGTGCGGGCGGACGGGCTCGGCGACTGGCGGCTCACCGGCACGCATCCGCTGCTGCGTCCGGACGGGAAGCCGTATCCGGAGGACGCGGTCGATCCGGAGGAGGTCCGCTTCGATCCGCGGTCGCACGAGCTGCGGTGGACCGCCGAAGGTGATCGCGACCGGCCGGCCGACCCGTCGATCCGTTCGGCGGCGCCCGACGGCGGGTTCCGCGGCGAGCTCCCGCTGCCGCCGAACCTGGCGATGCGCCCCGACAGCGGTCCGCGGGACAACGAGTCGCTGGAGTCGCTGACCTTCGCCGCCGGCGGATCGCTGCTGATCAGCGCGGTGGAGTCGACGCTGCTGCAGGACGGCGAACCACCGGATCCGGAACGCGGCGCGCTCAGCCGGGTCACCGTGCAGGACCGGGCAGGCCGGGTGTCGGCGCAGCACGCCTACCCCGTCGACCCGGTCTTCGCCCGGGGCGGCGGTGACAACGGGATCGCGTCGATCCTCGCCGACGAGCGCGACCCGTCCCGATTGCTGGTGCTGGAGCGCGCCTACGTGCCGGGCGCGGGCAACTCGGTCCGCGTCTACGAGGCGGATCCGCGCGGAGCGACCGACGTGCGGCACCTCGGCTCCTTGCGCGGCACCGAGGTCGCGCCGATGCGCAAGCGGCTGCTCGCGGACCTCTCCGGCCTCGGGCTCAGCACCGTGGACAACGTCGAAGGGATCGCCTGGGGACCGCGCCTGCCCACCGGCGAACACACCCTGGCCCTGGTCAGCGACAACAATTTCTCCCCAGCCCAGACGACCCAGCTGATCGCGCTCGCCGTGCGGTGAGGCCGGGTCGTCGCCGACGATCAGCCCGCCCGCCGGCGCCCCGGGCGGGCCTGCGGGAAACGCGTTGGCGGCGGGCGGCACACTAGGGGTGTGCGATCCGCGTGATGAGCAGGGAAGGAAGCACAGGCGATGAGCGGCCAGGCAGCAGGCGTGACGGGCGAGCCGACGGAGACCCCGGTGACGGGAGGCCCGGCGACGGGGGGCCCGAACGGGAGTGAGGAGGCGCCCCGGTTCCGCTACACGGCGGAGATCGCGGCCGAGGTCGAACAGCGCTGGCAGCGGCGCTGGGAGGAGCTCGGCACCTTCCACGCCCCGAACCCGGTCGGCAAGCTGCGCGCCGAATCGGCCGACGACCCGGCAGGCGGCGACCCGGAATCCGCCGAGAAGCTGTTCATCCAGGACATGTTCCCGTACCCGTCGGGCTCCGGGCTGCACGTCGGACATCCGCTGGGCTTCATCGGCACCGACGTCTACGCCCGCTTCCACCGGATGCTGGGCCGCAACGTGCTGCACACGATGGGTTTCGACGCCTTCGGGCTGCCCGCCGAGCAGTACGCGGCGCAGACCGGCACGCACCCGCGCACCACGACCGAGCAGAACATCGAGCGGTACCTCAACCAGATCCGCAGGCTGGGGCTGGGCCACGACGAGCGCAGGCGGATCGCCACCACCGACATCGAGTTCTACAAGTGGACGCAGTGGATCTTCCTGCAGATCTTCAACGCCTGGTACGACACCGCCGCCGACGGCGGCCGCGGCCGGGCGCGGCCGATCGCCGAGCTGGAGGAGCAGTTCGCCGCCGGTGAGCGCGCCACCCCGGACGGCAGGGCGTGGACCGAGCTGTCCCGCACCGAGCAGCGCCGGCTGATCGACACCTACCGGCTGGCCTACCTGTCCGAGGCCCCGGTGAACTGGGCGCCCGGTCTGGGCACCGTCGTGGCGAACGAGGAGGTCACCGCGGACGGCCTGACCGAGCGCGGCAACTTCCCGGTGTTCCGCCGCAATCTGAAGCAGTGGATGATGCGGATCACCGCTTACGCCGACCGCCTGGTCGACGACCTGGACCGGCTGGACTGGCCGGACAAGGTCAAGAGCATGCAGCGGAACTGGATCGGCCGCTCGCACGGCGCGAACGTGACCTTCCGGCTGGACGGTTCCGCGGGCGAGGTGCAGGTGTTCACCACCCGCCCGGACACGTTGTTCGGCGTGACCTACCTGGTGCTGGCCCCGGAGCACCCGCTGGTCGACGAGCTGACCACCACCGAGTGGCCCGCGGGCACCCACGAGGTGTGGACCGGCGGCGCGGCGACGCCCGCCGAAGCGGTCGCCGACTACCGGCGCACCGCTTCGATGAAGTCCGACCTGGACCGCCAGGAGAACAAGGACAAGACCGGCGTGTTCACCGGTGCGTGGGCGACGAACCCGGTCAACGGCGCCCAGATCCCGGTGTTCGTGGCGGACTACGTGCTGATGGGCTACGGCACCGGCGCGATCATGGCGGTGCCCGGTGAGGACCTCCGCGACTGGGACTTCGCGCACGTCTTCGAGCTGCCGGTGGTGCGCACCGTGCAGCCCTCCGCCGAGCACCCGGGCGGCGCCTACACCGGTGACGGGCCGCGGATCAACTCCGCGAATCCGCAAGCCGGTCTGGACCTGAACGGGCTTGGCCTGGAGGACGCCAAGAGCACCGTCACCGAGTGGCTCGAGCAGCGCGGGCACGGCGCGGGGACCGTGGAGTACAAGCTGCGCGACTGGCTGTTCGCGCGGCAGCGCTACTGGGGCGAGCCGTTCCCGATCGTCTACGACGAAGACGGCGTGCCGCTGGGCGTGCCGGACGGCGAACTGCCGGTGGTGCTGCCGGAGGTCGCGGACTACTCGCCGCGCACCTTCGACCCGGAGGACGCCGACAGCCGCCCGGAGCCGCCGCTGGCCAAGGCCACCGACTGGGCCGAGGTCGAGCTGGACCTGGGCGACGGGCTCAAGCACTACAGCCGGGACACCAACGTGATGCCGCAGTGGGCCGGTTCCTGCTGGTACCAGCTGCGCTACATCGACCCGGTCAACGACGAGGCGTTCGTCGACCCGGTCAACGAGCGGTACTGGATGGGCCCGCGCCCGCAGCAGCACGGCGCGAGCGACCCGGGCGGACTGGACCTGTACGTCGGCGGCGTGGAGCACGCGGTGCTGCACCTGCTGTACTCCCGGTTCTGGCACAAGGTGCTGTACGACCTGGGCTACGTGAGCTCGGAGGAGCCGTACCGGCGGCTGTACAACCAGGGCTACATCCAGGCGTTCGCCTTCACCGACTCGCGCGGCGTGTACGTGCCCGCCGAGGAGGTCGAGGAAAGCGGCGGCGAGTACTTCTTCCACGGCGAACCGGTCCGCCGCGAGTACGGGAAGATGGGCAAGAGCCTGAAGAACTCCGTGTCCCCGGACGAGATGGCCGACAGCTACGGCGCGGACACGCTGCGGCTCTACGAGATGGCGATGGGCCCGCTGGACACCTCGCGTCCGTGGGCGACCAAGGACGTCGTCGGCTCGCAACGGTTCCTGCAGCGGCTGTGGCGCAACGTCATCGACGAGCACACCGGGCAGCTGCGGGTCGCCGACGAGCGCCCGGACGAAGAGATGCTGCGTGCGCTGCACAAGACCATCGCGGGTGTCCGGGAGGACTTGGACGCGCTGCGGTTCAACACCGCGGTGGCGAAGCTGATCGAGCTGAACAACCGCGTCACCAAGACCTACTCGGCGCAGCAGCGCACGCCGCGGCAGGTCGTCGAGCCGCTGGTGCTGATGGTCGCCCCGCTGACCCCGCACCTGGCCGAGGAGCTGTGGGCGCGGCTGGGCCACGACACCAGCCTGGCGCACGGCCCGTTCCCGGTGGCGGATCCCGAGTACCTGGTCGAGGACACCGCGGAGTACCCGATCCAGATCAACGGCAAGGTGCGCTCCCGGGTGGTCGTGCCCGCAGCGGCCGAGCAGGACGAGGTGCGTGCGGCGGCGCTGGCGGACGAGAAGGTGGTGGCCGCGCTGGAGGGCAACGAGCCGCGCAAGGTCATCGTCGTGCCCGGCAAGCTGGTCAACGTGGTGGCCTGAGCCGCCCTGCGGCGAACGGCCCGCTCCGCGCGAGCGGGCCGTTTTCGCGTCGCACCGGTTCCGGAACGGGTAGGCCGAGGTGGCGAGGCAGGTCACGTAGCGCTGGTTACTCACGAGTAACTACGCTCGGCGGCGACGGAACTCCAAGTGCGGAGGCTGGCATGGACATCCCGAGGACACCGGCCGGATTCGACGCGGGTGAGCTGGCGGCTCTGCTGGACGGGCGCTGGGCTGACGTCCGCGCGCAGGTCCGCAGCGCGCTGGAGGGCACCGAGCTGCCACCCGGCGATCACCTGGACACCGAGGCGCACCGCGCGCTGACCCTGGAGCAGCTGCACCTGCTGGTCAAAAGCGGCATCCCGGAGATCGGCTTCCCGGTCGCGCAAGGCGGGCAGGGCGACACCGGCGGTTCGGTGGTGTCCCTGGAGATGCTGGCCGGGAACCTCTCGCTGATGGTCAAGTCCGGGGTCCAGTGGGGCCTGTTCGGCGGTGCGGTGCAGGCGCTGGGCACCGAACGGCACCACGAGCGCTACCTGCCGTCGATCATCAACCTGGACCTGCCGGGTTGCTTCGCGATGACCGAGACCGGGCACGGCTCGGACGTGCAGCGCCTGCGCAGCACCGCCGCCTACGACCCGGCGACCGAAGAGTTCGTCGTGCACACCCCGCACGAGTCGGCGCGCAAGGAGTACATCGGCAACGCCGCCCGCGACGGCCGGATGGCGGTGGTGTTCGCCCAGCTGTTCACCGGCGGCCAGGGGCACGGCGTGCACGCGTTCATGGTTCCGATCCGCGACTCCGCGGGTGCGGTCCTGCCCGGCGTGCACATCGAGGACTGCGGCCGCAAGGCCGGGCTCAACGGCGTGGACAACGGGCGCATCACCTTCGACAACGTGCGAGTCCCGCGCGAAGCGCTGCTCAACCGCTACGGCGACGTGGCCGCGGACGGCACCTACAGCAGTCCGATCGACAGCACCGGCAAGCGGTTCTTCACCATGCTGGGCACGCTGATCCGCGGCCGGATCTCGGTGGCGGGCACGGCGGGCAGCGCCACGAAGCTGGCCCTGGAGATCGCGCTGCGCTACGGCTCGGCGCGCAGGCAGTTCGACCGGCCCGGCACCGACGAGGAAACCGTCGTGCTGGACTACCTCGGGCACCAGCGCAAGCTGCTGCCCGCGCTGGCGAAGACGTTCGCGCTGCACTTCGCGCAGGAACAGCTGGTATCGACGCTGCACGAGGTGCAGGGCTCCGGGGACGAACGCGCACAGCGGGAACTGGAGTCGCGCACCGCGGGGATCAAAGCCGTCACCACCTGGCACGCCACCCGGACCATCCAGATCGCGCGCGAGGCGTGCGGCGGCGCCGGCTACCTCGCGGAGAACCAGTTGCCGCAGCTCAAGGCGGACACCGACGTGTTCACGACCTTCGAGGGCGACAACACGGTGCTGCTGCAGCTGGTCGCCAAGGGCCTGCTGACGAACTACAAGGGCCAGTTCGACGAGCTCGGCACGATGGGGATGGCCAGGTTCGTCGCCGACCAGTTCGTGGGCGCGGTGATCGAACGCACGGCGGCGAAGTCGCTGGTGCAGCGCCTGGTCGACGCCGCGGTGCCGGACGACGAGGAGGCGGTGTTCGAGCGCGGCTGGCAGGTGAAGCTGTTCGACGACCGCGAGCGGCACGTGCTCGACGGCCTCGCCCGCCGCCTGCGTCGCGCCACCGGTGGTTCCGCGGACCCGTTCGAGGTGTTCAACGACGCGCAGGACCACGTGCTGCGGGCGGCGCGGGTGCACATCGACCGGGTCGTGCTCGAGGCGTTCGTCGCCGGTGTCGAGCGCTGCCAGGATCCGGACACCGCGCTGGTGCTGGAGCGCCTGTGCGATCTGTACGTGCTGTCCACGGTCGAGGAGGACCGGGGCTGGTTCCTGGAGCACGAGCGGATCACTCCGCGGCGGGCGAAGGCCGTGACCGAGGCGGTGAACGGGTTGTGCCAGGCGTTGCGCCCGCACGCGGTGGACTTGGTGGCGGCGTTCGGCCTGCCGCGCCAGTGGCTCACCGCGCCGATCGCGACCGGTGCGGAGCAGCAGCGCCAGGAGGTCCAGCGGGAGCACGACCGCCGGGACGACTGATCCGCATTCTGCCGGGCGGCCCGCTCGTGACGATTCGCCGACGGGCGGGCCGCGCTTTTTTGGCGCGACCACGAACTGATCCGGAATTGTTCGGCAGGGCGTGGAAACCGGCCGTTTTTGCGGAACCATATCTTTCCGGTATGGCGCTGTGCAGGAATAATGGAAGATCGACGAATTCGAAACGATATGGACCGAATACTCACCGTCGCTTGATCTGTGCCGATATGCACACATGGCGGAAACTGCTTCATGCGAATGGGTAGTTTCTCGCCGCATGGCACGGACCAATTTTAAACGCACTGTAATCGCATCCGGACTCGTAGCCGCGGCGCTCGGTGCGGGCGCCGCCATGCCCGCGCAGGCGCTCGCCGCCGACGCCGGGCAGCAGAACCGCGTCGTCGAACTCGTCAACCAGCAGCGCGCCGGTGCCGGCTGCGGACCGGTGAAGGTCGACAAGCGGCTCACCCAAGCGGCCAACGGGCACAGCTCCGACATGGCCAACCGGAACTACTTCTCGCACGACACCCCGGAAGGCGTGTCGTTCGACAAGCGGATCAAGAACGCGGGCTACCCGTCCCCGGGCGCGGAGAACATCGCCGCCGGCCAGAGCAGCCCCGAGCAGGTGATGAACGCCTGGATGAAATCGCCAGGGCACAAGAAGAACATCCTGAACTGCAAGCTGAACAAGATCGGCGTCGGAGTCGAGACCAGCGGCTGGAACTGGACGCAGGACTTCGGCTACTGATCCCCCGGACCGCGACTCCGCTGCACGGGCGCAGCGAGCATCGCGGCCGGATCGGCGTGCGGCCAGGGCTCCCGGTTCGCCGAGGGGCCCTGCCGCACGTGTCATCCGGTGGTCAGCCCGAGCTCGTGGGCCAGCTCGTCGAGCAGCGACTCGTAGAGCCGGTCGGAGTGCGCCAACGTGAACGGGAACCGCCCGAACACCTCCAGCGCCACGTGCCCGTAGATCCGGACCCACCAGCGCAGCAGGAAGTAGACCGCGTCGGTGTCCTGCGCTTCCGCGGGCAGGTCGATCCCGTGCTGCGAGAACGCCTCGGCCAGCGCGAGCTGGTTCGGGGACAGTTCCGATTGCAGGCTCGCCGGCGCCGACTCGCGGTCCACCACGTGCGTGCTCTCGGCCATCAGCGGGCCGATGAGCCGCAGGAAGACCCCGGCGAACTGGTCCCGGGCGCCTTCCGGACCGGCGCCGTCCGCGCCGGGTTCCGCGGTCTCGTCCGCGCGGGTGGCGAAAACCAGCCCGAACTCTTTGGGATGCGCCAGCGCCCAGCGCCGAAAACCGTGGCACACCGACCGCAGTTTCCCGTGGAAGTCGCGCTGGTCGATCTCGCGCAACCGCTCGCTCAGCTCGTCGACCAGGTCGCCGCAGATGTCCTCGCCGAGTTGGCGCAGCAGGTCTTCGCGCGAGTCGTAGTAGCGGTACAGCGCGGGTGCGGTGATGCCCAGCTCGCGGGCGATCGCGCGCAACGTGACCGCGTCCCGGCCCTGTTCGATGAGCAGCGTCCGGGCGTGCTGGCGGATCTCCATCTCGGTGGCAGCACGGATGCGTTCGCGCCGAGTGCCCTCGCTCATCTGACCGACTCCATGGCGTGTTCCGCCGGTGCCGCGCGGCGGGTTCGACCGCTGCGCAGCTCACCGATCGGACGGCGATCAATTACTTGCGGTGCACGTTATCGGTTCCGTTCCGGTCGCCACCACCGAACGCCGATCAGGAATATCGACTTGTCGGCATGTGTTGGCGCTGCCGAAGACGGCCGGTCGGTGGCCTCCGGGGCGGAAAGGTGTACTCGATGGACGCGGCAGGAACGAACGACCCAGCGGGAACGAACGACGCGGCGGCGCGGGAACTCGTCGTCTACACCAGGCCCGGCTGCCCGTTCTGCACATCGCTGCGGGCGGGCCTGCGCAAGCAGGGGGTGGCCTTCCGGGAGCTCGACATCTGGCAGGACGACGAAGCCAGGGCCGTCGTGCGGTCGATCGCGGACGGCAACGAGACGGTCCCGACGGTCGTGGTCGGTGAGTTCTCGGCGGTGAACCCGTCGGCGTCCGAGGTCGTCGCGGCGCTCGGCGAGCACGCGCCGGAGCTGCTGCCGGAGCAGAAGCCGGGTCCGGTGCAAGGCACGCTGAACGCGCTGGGCCTGCGGCGCAACGGCTGAGCAGCGCGGGCCGCGGCCGACCCGGTCGCGCAACCGCACGGGCCGGGATGAACCAGGGCCGGCCGCACGGGGGGCGTTGCGACCGGCACCTGGGGGTTGCGATCGTCGGTGGCGCGATACCGGCGAGCAGCAACTCATCCAGTTTGACGTTCAGCCTCCCCGCGAGGATGCATCTTCGTTCCCAACTACGCCCGAACGGGTGGAACCCGCGTCGGTACGGGGTCACGACGCGATGCCCGCGCGGGCCTCCCTGCCGCCGATCAGCCGCGCGTACCGGGTGCCGCCCGCCAGCAGGATGAGCCCGGCGGCCAGGAACGCCAGCACTCGGGCCAGGCCGGACAGCGCGGCGAGGTCGAACAGCAGCAGTTTCGCCAGCGCGACGCCGACCAGCGCGAATCCCGCGACCCGCGGCGGCACCGAACCGATGCCGCGCAACAGCAGCAGGAAAGCCAGCACCATCCACGAGACGGTGATCAGCGCGTGCCCGGCCAGGAAGCCCGAGGTAGTCGGCAGCACCAGGAGGCTCGCGGTGAGCACGGCACCACCGCAGCCGTAGAGAAGTCCGACGGCTGCGGGCGTCAACGCTTGCGGAGTTCGCGGTAGCACGTGCATCCGGACCGCGGCCCAGGTCGTGGCGGTGGTGGCGCCGGCCGTGAGCAAGAAGGCCGCCAGCCCGCCGAGCATCGCGGGCGTCAGCGCGCGGCCGTCGTCGAAGTACGGCTGAGCGGGGAAGCCGGTGAACAGGCTCGGCGGCACGTCGATCAGCAGCGCCAGCAGGGTTCCCGCCGAACCGAAAAGGGCGGCGCTCAGCAGCAGTCCCTTGCCGCGCAGCCGGAATGCCAGCATTGCCAGCAGCAGTGCTTCCGCGAGGACGCTGACCGAACGGGCCGAAGCGCCGGTGCACAGCACCGTCAGCTGGAACAGCAGCATGGCGCTCACCCCGCCTGCGACGACGCCGAACGCAGCGGGCAGTCGACCGACTCGGCCGGCGCACCACACCGCGAAGTACAGCGCGCCGAGCAGCGCGAGGAATCCGAACGCGGGCCAGCGTCCCAGCATCGGGGCGACCAGCGCGGTCGGTGCGGCGGCGCTGATCAGCAGCGCGATGCCGATCGGGTCCTTGCCGCGGCGGTGCGCAG
>NZ_JAFRFW010000173.1:0-15621 GCF_017434145.1 Saccharopolyspora sp.
ACCCAGCGCGGTTCGCGAGGTGTGCTCCAGTTCCCGCAACGTCTCCTCGGCATGGCCCGGATCGCGATCCACCAGCGCACGAGCCACTCCGGCGCGCAAGGCCACCACCGACAGGTTGTGCGAGACGATGTCGTGGAACTCGCGGGCGATGCGGGCGCGCTCACCGGCCACGGCCTCCGCGGCGAGCTGCTCCCGCGCCTGGTCCAGCAGCGCGACCGTGCTCTCCAGCTGAGCCGCGCGGCGGCGCCCGAGCCGCACCGCGTACGCCAGCCCCACGACCATGAACAGGTCCACCGAGGCCATCAGCGTGCTCACCACCGCCGACAGCGGCGGTTCGCCCAGCGAGTAGACCACCGGCCACAGCATGGCCAGCACGGTCGCCACGACCGCGCCGGCCACCCCGCTGCGCTGGCACACCGAGTAGACGCCGACCAGGATCGCGAAGTTCAGCGGATCCTCCGGAACCCAGGCGATCGTCAGCGTCGTCGCAGCGGCCAGACAGCCCAGCAACGGCACCCACGGCCACCGCCTGCGCACCAGCAGCAGCCCGAACGCGGGCACGCTGACCAGCATCAGCGACCACCACGGCGTGCCGGGCGGCGGCGGGTCGACGCTGAGCACCAGCACGTGCATGGCGATGAACAGCACGACCATCGCGGAGTCGAGCAGGTACGCCCGCTCGGTCAGCCACGTCGGTATCGGCGAAGTCGACACGGGCAGCAGTATGCGCACGTACCCGCCCGGGAATCAGTAGCCTCGCGCGACCCAATCGTCGAAATGCGGCAAAACCTCACCAACGGTCGTGGTCTCGCCGTGGCCGGGCAGCACCCTGGTGACCTCCGGAAGGGTCAGCAACCGGTCCCGGATCGACTCGGTGAGCACCGCGAAGTCCGAGTAGGACCGCCCGGTCGCCCCGGGACCACCGGCGAACAACGTGTCCCCGGTGAACACCGCGCCGAGGTCGGCCGAGTACAAGCACACCGAGCCGGGCGCGTGCCCCGGGGTGTGCAGCACTTGCAGGCCGGTGCCCGCGACCCCGACCACCTGCCGGTCGGCGAGCTTGCGCTCCGGCTCCCGGTCCGGGTGGGTCAGCCGCCACAGCACCAGGTCGTCCGGGTGCAGGAAGATCGGCGCGCCGACCGCCTCGGCCAGTTCCGGGGCCTTGCGCACGTGGTCGTCGTGGGCGTGCGTGGCCAGGATCGCCAGCACCTTCCGCCCGGCGATCAGCTCCTGGACCGCGGCCGGGTCGTGCGGCACGTCGATCACGACGCACTCGGCGTCGTCGCCGACCACCCAGGCGTTGTTGTCCACATCGAAGGTCTGGCCGTCCAGCGAGAACGTGCCGGAAGTCGTGGTGTGGTCGATGCGCGCGGCCATCAGAACACCACCACCGAACGCAGCACGTCACCGGCGTGCATCTTGCTGAACGCGGACTCCACCTGGTCCAGCGCGATCTGTTCGGTCACGAACTTCTCCAGCGGCAGCCTGCCCTGCTGGTAGAGCTCCACCAGCATCGGGAAGTCCCGGCTGGGCAGGCAGTCGCCGTACCAGGCGGACTTCAGCGAACCGCCGCGCGCGAACACGTCCAGCAGCGGCAGCTCGAGCCGCATCTCCGGCGTGGGCACGCCGACGAGCACCACGGTGCCCGCGAGATCGCGCGCGTAGAACGCCTGCTTGTAGGTCTCCGGCACGCCGACCGCGTCGACCACCAGGTCGGCGCCGAATCCGTCGGTGAGTTCCCGGATCGCCTCGACGGTGTCCTGCTCACCGGCGTTGACGGTGTGCGTGGCACCGAACTGCTTGGCCCAGTCCAGCTTCTTCGGGTCCTTGTCCACGGCGATGATCCGCCGCGCACCGGCCATGTTCGCGCCGGCCACCGAGCCGTCGCCGACACCGCCGCAGCCGATCACGGCCACCGTGTCGCCGGGACCGGCGTGCCCGGTGTTGACCGCGGCGCCGATGCCGGCCATCACGCCGCAGCCCAGCAGCCCGGCCACCGCGGGCCGCGCGGACGGGTCGACCTTCGTGCACTGTCCCGAGTGGACCAGCGTCTTCTCCGCGAAGGCGCCGATGCCCAGCGCCGGTTCCAACGGGGTGCCGTCGGTCAGCGTCATCGGCTGCGCGGCGTTGTGCGTGTCGAAGCAGTACTGCGGACGTCCGCGCTTGCACGCCCGGCACACGCCGCAGACGGCGCGCCAGTTCAGCACCACGAAATCGCCCGGCTCAAGATCCTGGACGCCATCGCCGACCGACTCCACGACACCTGCGGCCTCGTGGCCGAGCAGGAACGGGTAGTCGTCGCTGATGCCGCCTTCCCGGTAGTGCAGGTCGGTGTGGCAGACCCCGCACGCCTGCACGGCCACCACGGCCTCGCCCGGGCCCGGGTCCGGGACCCGGATGTCGACGACCTCGACGGGGGCTCCCTTGCCGGTCGCCACCACGGCACGGACTTCGCTCAACGAACACCTCCTGGCTATCGGATTTCGCCCACATGCGCATATCGACATCTGGCGTCGCGACCATACCGCCCGATCGGACGTAGCCGGTGCCGTCGCGACTGCGGTTCGGTCGAACAGCGGACGCGCCTGGGGGCGGACGGTTCGACACAGTTCGTCACCACGTGGCTACTGTACGGTGCCGGCGATCGAACGAGGAGCACACCATGACCGAAGCGCAGCGCCTGCTGTCCAGGGAGATGGACATCGACCGGCCCTGCGCGGCGCGGATCTACGACGCCTTCCTCGGCGGCTCGCACAACTTCGGCGTCGAGCGGCGGTTCGCCGAACGGCTCGAGCTGGCGCTGCCCGGGGTGACCGGGGTTTTCCGGGACAACCGGGCGTTCCTGCGGCGTGCCGTGGAGTACCTGCTGGCCCGCGGGGTGCGGCAGTTCCTGGATCTGGGTTCGGGCATTCCGACGATCGGGCACGTGCACGAGGTCGCGCGCAGGCGCACCGGCCGGTTCCGGGTGCTGTACGTGGACAACGAGCCGCTGACCGTCGCGCACAGCAAACCGCTGCTGGCCGCCGAACCGTGGGCGGAGATCATCCGCGCGGACCTCCGCGAACCCGGGTCCGTGCTGAACGCGCCGGAAACCGCCGCGCTGCTCGACCTCGCTCAGCCGGTGGGGGTGCTGATGTCGGCGGTGCTGCACTTCCTGGACGACGGCGACGACCCGCACGGCTTGGTGCGCACCTACCAGCGGGCGGTGCCGCCGGGCAGCGCGCTGGTGATCTCGCACGTCACCGGGGGCGAGCAGCCCGCTCCGATGCACTTGCTGGCGAATTTCTACGCGGACACGGCGGATCCGCTGGTGGACCGGTCGCCGGAGTGGATCGACGAGTGCTTCGGCGGGTTCGACCGGCTCGGGCCGGGCACCTGCTGCGTGAGCGATTGGCGTCCGGATCCGGGAGCGCCCGCGCACCCCCACTACCGCATCCTGCACGGTGGTGTCGCACGCAAACCGGCTCGGCACGAGTAGCCGAGTGAAGGACCTGTCGGCCCCATCGGACGGGGCGAAAGCCCCTTCGCACTCCGAACGAGATTACGCGGATCGGGTGACGCGTCGGCGTGTCGGCCGTCCGGATGGCCGTGCGTGCGCGGGCCGCTCGATCGCCGGCGCCTCCGGTGGGTCAGGAGCGGGGAGTGCGGATGAACAGCAGCAGGACACCGGCGACGACCGCGGCGGTTCCGGCCGCCAGCCAGGCGGCGCCGAGACCAGCGTGCTCGGCGAAGAAGCCGAACAGCAGCGGCCCGGCGCTGCCGCCCAGGTAGATCCCGGTCTGGGTGAACGAGGTCGCGCTCGCCACCCGGTCCGGCGCGATGCGGGCGACGGCGAAGTTCAGCAGCCCAGGCCACGCCCACCCGGCACCGAAGCCGACCGACACCCCGAGCAGGAACAGCTCGGCCGAACCCGCCCCCATCAGTACGTAACCGACCGAGCCGACCAGCAGCATCGCCGTGATCAGCCGCAGCAGGTTCGGGTTCCAGCGATCCGCGACCACCCCGGCCGCCAGCCGGATCGTCAGACCGGCCGCGGAACCCAACGACAGCACCAGCCCCGCCGCGGACGGGCTGAACCCGACTTCGACGGCGGTGGTGGTGACGAACGAGCCGAGCGCGTTGGCCGCCGCCGACCCCAGCCCTCCTGCGATGGCCAGCAACAGCAGCGGCACGAACTTCGAATCGCCGGACGATTCAGCCGAAGACGCCCGCGACGAGCGCTCCGCCTCCGCCAGCGCAGGCACCGCGAACGCGGCCAGCAGCCCGAGCAGCCCGCCGAACACGAACACCCAGCGCCAGCCGATGGTGAGCGCGATCGCCGGTACCGCCGCGCCCGCCAGCAGCGTGGCGACCGGGATGGAGGACTGCTTCACGCCGAAGCCCATGCCGCGCCTGGCAGCCGGAACACCTTGGGTGACCAGCAGGTTCGCCGCGGGCTGCGCGAGCGAGTTGGGCAACCCGGCGATCCACAGCAGCGCGACGAGCCAGCCCGAGTGCTGCACGGCGGCCATCCCGAACAGGCAGGCGGCGCTGCCCGCCGCGCCCAGCCGCATCGCCAGCCGGGAGCCGATGCGCTCCACCACCCAGCCCATCGAACGCGACGCCAGCGCGGCGACGCCGAAGAACCCGGCGGTGGCCACGCCGAGCAGCGCTGCGCCGAAATCCAGCTCCCGCTGCAGCTGCACGCCGAGCCCGCCGACCAGGAACACCGGGAAGACCCCGACGGTCACCACCGCGGCGACCGCGCTCAGCACGCGTACCGCGCCGGGGCGGCGTTGGAGCGATCGCCGGTTGTTGATCACCGCTGCGGACATCCGCGCCTCCTCGAATCCGGCCACCAGCGTGTGAACCGAGCAATCGGTTAGCAACGCTAACGTGACGCAGGCCTCGCTGACCGCACTCGAATGCAGGTGCGCACGGCCTTGACGCGCAGGGGCGCAGCGGGACACGGTCGGTGATCGGCACAGCGGCGTGGGGAGTTCGGGTGGCAGCAGAGTTCAGCGGAATCCCATCGCCGGGCCTCGAAGAGCCGGTGCTGCTCGACGCGGTGGAACTGTCCTGGTCGATCCGGCGGCGGGAGATCTCCTGCGTCGAGGTCGCCGAAGCCTTCCTGCGCCACATCGACCGGTTCGACCCGCTGGTCAACGCGATCGTGTCCCGGGCGGACGAGGAAGACGTGCTCGCCCAGGCCCGCGAGCGCGACGCCGCGCTCGACCGCGGCGAGCCCGTCGGCTGGATGCACGGCTTCCCGATCGCGGTGAAGGACCTCGCCGACGCGGCCGGATTCCCCACCACGCAGGGCTTCCAGCGCACCGCACCGGCGACCGAGGACGCGACGCACGTGCGCCGGATGAAGGAAGCGGGCGCGATCGTCGTCGGCAAGACGAACGTGCCCGAGTTCGGACTCGGCTCGCACACGTTCAACGAGGTCTTCGGCACCACGACCAACCCCTACGACCAGACCCGCACGGCGGGCGGCAGCAGCGGAGGGGCCGCTGCGGCGCTGGCGATGCGGATGCTGCCGGTGGCAGACGGCAGCGACTTCATGGGTTCGCTGCGCAATCCGGCGGCGTTCTGCAACGTGCTCGGGCTGCGGCCCGGTTTCGGCCGGGTGCCCTCGCCGGGTTTCGTGGCCGATCCGTCGGTGCCCGGGCCGATGGCGCGCACGGTGCGCGACCTGGCGATGCTGCTGTCCACAATGGCTGGTCCGGACGAGCGGGCGCCGCTGAGCCTGGACCGCGACCCCGCGGAGTTCACCGGGCAGTTGCGCAACGACCCGGCGGGCGTCCGGATCGGCTGGATCGGCGACTTCGACGGCTACCTGCCGACCGAGCCGGGTGTGCTGGACGTGTGCGGTTCCGCGGTGGAGCTGTTCCGGTCGCTGGGCTGCGAGGTCGAGCCGGTTCCGGGCGGGCTCCCGGTGGCGCGGGCGTGGGAGACGTTCCTGCTGTGGCGGCACTGGATGGTCGGCGAGAAGCTGCGCGAGCTGTACGCGGACCCGGCCACCCGCTCGCGGATGAAGCCCGAAGCCGTCTACGAGGCGGAAGGTCACGGCAAGCTCGGGGTACCGGACATCACCGCCGCGCTGGAAGGCCGCGACGCCTGGCGGGCCGTGGTTTCGGACCTGTTCGCCCGCTACGACTTCCTGCTCGCGCCGAGCACGCAGGTCTTCCCGTTCGATGTCGGGATGCGCTGGCCGGAGGAGGTCGGCGGCCGCCCGATGGACACCTACCACCGCTGGATGGAGACGGCCGCGCCGTGGACCTTGTCCGGCCATCCGGTGCTGAACCTGCCCGCCGGGTTCAACGGCGCCGGGTTGCCGACCGGGGTGCAGCTCATCGGCCGCGGCCACGCCGAGTGGGAGCTGCTGCGGCTCGGGCACGCCTACGAGCAGGCCAGCGATTGGGTGCACGCAGCCCTGCCACCGGCCCTGACCTGACCGCGTCGCGGCCGGATGTCGAGTGGATTCCCCGGATTCCGCCGTTGCCCGCGCCTCACGGTGCCCTGCGACGCACTCGCTGACCGGCCTCGCGGTCCCGCGGCCTCGCTGGTCATGCTCGCACGAGCGGCATTCGCGGCAGGCGAACGGCCCGGGGCCGGTGTGCACAGCCGCGCAACCCGGTGTGCAGGATGTGCGAGGCTGCATCAGCAACGTGGCGTTTCAGGGAAGGTGGCAAGTGGGTACCGAGGTTTTCTCCCTGCAGGACAAGGTGGCGCTGGTGACCGGTGCCGGGCAGGGCATCGGGCTGGAGATCGCCAAGGCGCTGCGCTCGTCGGGTGCGCACGTGGTGCTCGGGGAGATCAACCCGGAGACCGGCAAGGCCGCGGCCGAGCAGATCGGCGGTGAGTTCCTGCAGGTGGACGTGACCGACTCCGCGCAGGTCGCCGACGCGGTGGCGAAGATCGTCGCCGAGCACGGGCACCTGGACGTCTCGGTGCACAACGCGGGCATGGTGCGCAACGAGCCCGCCGAGGACATGAGCGACGAGTCGTGGCGCAAGGTCGTCGGGCTGAACCTGGACGCGGTGTTCTACTGCTGCCGCGAGGTCGGCAAGCAGATGCTCGCCCAGGGTTCCGGATCGATCGTGAACATCGCGTCGATGTCCGGGCTGATCTCGAACCACCCGCAGCCGCAGGTCTCCTACAACTCCTCCAAGTCCGGCGTGATCATGCTGACGAAGTCGCTGGCCGGTGAGTGGGGCGGCCGCGGCGTGCGGGTCAACTCGATCTCGCCCGGCTACACCGGCACCGAGCTGCTGCGCGGGGTGCAGACCACGCAGCCGGAGTGGTTCAACAGCTGGGTGGCGCAGACCCCGCTGGGCCGGGTCGGTGAGCCGCACGAGCTCGGGCCGGTGGCGGTGTTCCTGGCCTCGGAGGCGAGCAGCTTCGTGACCGGCAGCAACATCGTCGCCGACGGCGGTTTCACCGTCTGGTGATCGGCGCGGGTGCGCGGCGAGGGGACCGCGAGCGGCCGGTCACGACCGGCCGCTGATCCCGGTCCCCTGGTCGGCCTCGGATGCCGTCCCGTTCCGGGACCTCTTCCTGAGCCGACGCCGCTGCAAGCCGGCACCCGGACGCGTGTCCTTTGTGGACGTCGCGGCCAGGTCGAGCGGCGTCCGCCCGCGGCATCCCCGATCGGTCCAGCGCCAACGCGCGGACGGTGGTCCGCTGTTGACGGCTGTTTCCTGGGCGGCGTCGGCGCGCTCGCCGGGGCCGAACCAGCTTGACCACCGGCGGGCCCTCCTAGCCGCGGAAGGCGTTGCTGCCGGTCAGCGCCTGGCCGATGGTCAGCGCGTGCATCTCGCTGGTGCCTTCGTAAGTCATCACCGACTCCAGGTTCGTCATGTGCCGCATGATCGGGTACTCCAGCGAGATCCCGTTGGCGCCGAGGATGGTCCGCGCCGTGCGGGCGACCTCCAGCGCGCCGCGCACGTTGTCCAGCTTGCCGAAGCTGACCTGCTGCGGAAGCAGCGTCCCGGCGTCCTTGCGCTTGCCCAGGTGCAGCGCCAGCAGCCGGGCGTTGTTCACCCGCACCGCCATGTCGGCGAGTTTGCCCTGGGTGAGCTGGAAGCCGGCGATGGGCCGGTCGAACTGCTCGCGGGTGCGCGCGTAGTCCAGCGCGGTCCCCAGGCAGTCGCGGGCCGCCCCGGTCGCGCCCCACACGATCCCGTAGCGGGCCTCGTTCAGGCAGCTCAGCGGACCGCGCAGCCCCACGGCCCCGGGCAGGGCGGCCTCCGCGGGCAACCGCACCCCGTCCAGCACGAGTTCGCTGGTCACCGAAGCGCGCAGGGATGCCTTCTTCTTGATCTCCGGCGCGGAGAATCCGGGCACGTCGGTGGGCACCACGAAACCGCGCACGCCGTCATCGGTCTGCGCCCAGACCACGGCGACATCGGCGACGCTGCCGTTGGTGATCCACATCTTGCGCCCGTCGAGCACCCAGTCTCCGCCGTCCTTGCGCGCGCGGGTGCGCATCGACGCCGGGTCCGAGCCGTGGTCCGGTTCGGTGAGCCCGAAGCAGCCGATCGCCTCGCCCGCCGCCATCCGCGGCAGCCACTGCTGCTTTTGCTCCTCCGAGCCCCAGCGCCAGATCGCGAACATCGCCAGCGATCCCTGCACCGACACCAGCGAACGCAGTCCGGAGTCGACGGCCTCCAGCTCTTCGCAGGCCACCCCGTAGTCCACCGCGGACGCGCCCGCGCAGCCGTAGCCCTCCAGGTGCATCCCGAGGACGCCGAGCTTGCCGAGTTCGCGAGCCAGTTCCCGGGCCTGCGGGAACTCGCCGCGCTCGAACCAGTCGCCGACGTGCGGCACCACCAGGTCCCGGCACAGCGCCCGGACGCTGTCGCGCAGCGCGAGCTGCTCGGTGCTGAGCTCGGCGTCGATGCCGAGGGGGTCGCGGGGGTCGAAGTCGGGTTTGGCGCTCATCGGCGGCCTCCTCGGGACGGATCGTCGAACAACGGCGCCGGCGCGGCGGTCTCGCCTGCCAGCCAGGAACGCACCTCGTCGGTGTGCTCGCCCAAGTGCGGGGGCGCTACCGGCGGCACGACGCCGGACTCGGAGAACTCGATCGGGGTGCGCACCTGCGCCACTCCCCCGTCACCAGGATCGGCCGTGGGTGCCAGCCCGAGCGACTCGGCGTACTGCAGCGCACCGCCGAGGTCGTTGACCTGGCCGCAGGCGATGCCCACCCGGTGCAGCCGGTCCTGCCAGTCCGCGGCCGGCCGCGCGCCGAGCACGTTCTCCAGCCGTTCCACCAGGGAGTCGCGGTTGGCCACGCGCGCTGCGTTGGTCGCGAAGGCCGGGTCGTCGGCCAAGCCGACCAGGCCCAGCGCTTCGGTGAGCCTGCGGAACTGGTCGTCGTTGCCGACCGCGACGGCCAGCAGCGCGTCCTCGCAGCGCAGCGTCTCGTACGGGGCGATGCTCGGGTGCCGGTTGCCCATCCGCTCCGGCGGGATGCCGGTGGTCAGCAGCCCGCTGACCTGGTTCACCAGCGAGGACAGCAGGCTGGAGAGCAGGTTGACCTCGACGTGCTGGCCCTGCCCGGTGGCGTCCCGCTGCCGCAGCGCGGCCATGATCCCGAACGCGAGGTCCTTGCCGGTGAGCACGTCCACCACGGCGACCCCCACCTTCGTCGGTGGGCCTTCCTGGCCGCCGGTGACGCTCATCAGCCCGCCGACCGCCTGCACCACGAAGTCGTAGCCGGGCAGGTCCGCGCCGGGACCGGAACCGAAGCCGGACACCGACGCGTAGATCAGCCCTGGGTTGAGCTGCTGCGCGGCGTCGTAGTCCAGCCCGGCCTTGTCCAGCACGCCCGGCCGGAAGTTCTCCACCAGCACGTCCGCGCGGCGGACGAGTTCGCGGGCGGTGGCCCGGTCCTGCTCGTCGGCGAAGTCCAGCGCGATGCTGCGCTTGCCGCGGTTGACCGACTCGAAGTAGGACGAGCTGCGCTCCGTCCACGGTGGACCCCAGCCGCGAGTGTCGTCCCCGGCGCCGGGCCGCTCGACCTTGATCACGGTCGCGCCGAGGTCGGCCAGCAGCATGGTCGCGTAGGGACCGGCCAGCACCCGGCTGAAGTCCGCCACGACCACGCCGTCCATCGGCAGCGCCCGACCCATCGCTGACCACCTTCCGGTTCTTCGACCGCCTGCGGGAACGCACCGCCGGACCGCGCGACGAGCACGCACGTCCCGCCAACCGCCTGCACCGACCGGCCGCCGCCACTTGCGAGCATTCGGCTCCGTGCCAGCGTGTTGCGTTCCACCGAGATTGGATCCAATATACAGTCAGCGCCGCAGTCGTCAACAAGATCTCGTCCGGGTGATCGTCGATCCGGGGCGGTCGTCCGCGCGATGATCGGCGTCACGTCCGCCGAGCACGACGCCACGCCCGAAGACCCGGCAGGAGCCCGATGCCCGCAGATCGCGACCACCCCGACGAGGCGCCGCAGGACCGGGCGCGCGCCGCAGATGCCCGCACCGCAGCTCCCCGCGCCGACCTGCGCTGGCCGGACCAGGGCACCCGGCCGCCGACCACGCAGGCCTTCGTGCTCGACGCGCTGCGCCGCGCGATCACCTCCGGGTCGCTGCCGCCGGGCCGCCCGATCCGGCAGGACGGCATCGCGCACGACCTCGGCGTCAGCCGGGTGCCGCTGCGGGAGGCGCTGAAGACCCTGGAAGCCGAGGGACAGGTCGTCTACCGCCCGCACCGCGGCTACGCGGTGGCGGAGCTGTCGCTGGACGACCTGGTGGAGGTCTACCGGATCCGGGAACTGCTGGAGTCGGAGGCGGCCGGGATCGCGGCCACCGCGTTCACCGAGGCCGACCTGGCCCGGATCACCGATGCCGCCGAGGACGTCGAATCGGCCGCCGAGGACGGGGACCTGGTGGGCATGATCGCGGCGAACCGCAGGTTCCACTTCGCCTTGCTGGAGCCCGCCGGAATGCCGCGGCTGATGCGGATGGTGCGGACGCTGTGGGACGCCACGGACGCCTATCGCGCGGTCTACTACAACGCGACGGCCAACCGCGCGCGCGTGCGCGACGAGCATTCGGCGATCGTCCGCGCGGCCGCGGAAGGCGACGCCGAGAAGCTGATCGCCGAGCTGAGCACCCACCGCAGCCACGCCATCGATTCGCTGCGCGAGACGATCACCTGATCAAGTCTTCAGCAGTACCTCGGCCGCCTTCCGCGCCTGCCGCGCCGCGTCCGGCACATCCATCGAGGCGGAGACGGTGACGCCTTCGTAGAGCAGCAGCGCGGTCTTGGCGAAGTCGGCCGGGTCGGGCGCATCCGCGGCTTCGGCGAGCCGCGCGAAGTGCTCCCGCACCCATTCCTGCTGCGCGGTGATGATCGCGCGCGCCGGGTGCTCGGCGTCGGGGATCTCGGCCAGCGCGTTGACGAAGCCGCAGCCGCGGAAGTCCCCGCGATCGATCCACTCGGCCAGCGCGTCGAACGTGCCGAGCACTTGCTCCGCGGCCGATCCACCGTGCTCGTCGAGCCACCGCAGCACCCACTCGCGCCAGCGCTCGTCGCGCTGCTCGAGGTATGCGGTGACGAGGTTGTCCTTGGAGCCGAAGCAGGCGTACAGCGTCTTCTTCGTGACCCCGGCTTCGGCGGCGATGCCCTCGACGCCGACCGCGTGGATGCCCTGCCGGTAGAACAGCTCGGCGGCCACGTCGAGGATCCGCCGCCCGGCGGGTGTGAGCCGTTCGCGAGTCATGAGCCCATTCTATACCGACCGGTGTGTTGACAAATCCGCCGCGCGCGTCTTCAGTAGTAACCACACCGGTCGGTATACCTAGGAGAAGCGATGCGAGCAGTGCAGTTGACCGGGTTCGGCGGGCCGGAACGGCTCGACTACCGCGAGGACCTGCCGGAACCCGAACCCTCCGCGCACGAGGTGCGGATCCGCGTCGGCGCGACGGGCATCAACAACACCGACGTGTGGACGCGGGAAGGCGCGTACGGCTCGTCCGACGACCCGTCGGCGACCGCGGGCTGGCGCCGCGAACCGCTCGAATTCCCCCGCGTGCAAGGCGCGGACGTCGCGGGCCGGATCGACCGCGTGGGCCCAGGCGTCGGCGAAGAACGGATCGGCGAGCGCGTGCTGGTCGACCCGATGCTCTACACCGGCGGCGAGCGGGAACTGGTCGACACCGAATACCTGGGCAGCGAGCGCGACGGCGGTTTCGCCGAGCTCGTGACCGTGCCCGCGGGCAACGCGCACCCGATCGACAGCGAACTCGGCGACGCGGAGCTCGCCACGTTCCCGACCGCCTACGCCACCGCAATGCGGATGCTGGAGCGAGCCCGCGTGCGCGCCGGGGAGACGGTGCTGGTCACCGGCGCCTCGGGCGGAGTCGGTTCGGCGTTGATCCAGCTCGGTGCGCTGCGGGGCGCGCGGGTCGTCGCGGTCACGACGGCAGCGAAGGCCGAGCGCGCCGCGAAGCTGGGTGCCGAAGCCGTCCTGGACCGGGCGGATCTGGCGGTGGAACTCGAGCGCACCGGCCCGGTCGACGTCGTCGCCGATGTCGTGGCCGGTCCGGCGTTTTCCCCGCTGCTGCGGTCTTTGGCGCCGTTGGGCCGCTACGTCGTCGCCGGCGGGATCGCCGGGCCGCTGGTCGAAACCGATCTGCGCACGATCTACCTGCGGCAGGTCGAGCTGGTCGGTTCCTCGTTCGGCACGCACGAGGATTTCGCCCGCGTGGTGCGGCACATCGCCGCCGGTGAGCTGCGCCCGCTGCTGGCCGGGACCTATCCGCTGCACCGGCTCCGCGAAGCGCAGCAGGACTTCAAGGCCAAGGACTTCTTCGGCAAGCTCGTCGTGCTCCCGGGCGCGGCGTGAACCACCTGAGCGCCAGGAGCGACGCACCCATGGACAACGCGGTCATCGACGGCGCCCGGCTCGCCTACCACCACTCGCCGGGCACGACGGGAGAAACGGTCGTGCTGCTGCACGGCACCCCGTCGCACACCTTCTTGTGGCGCAACGTGATCCCGGAACCGGAAGCCGACGGGCACGGGGTTCTCGCGCACGACCTGCTCGGCTACGGCCGCTCGGAACGTCCGGTGGGCCGGGCGACGTCGGTGGTCGAGCAGGTCCCGCTGCTGCACGGGCTGCTCGATCACCTCGGGATCGAGCGGTGCACGCTGGTCGCGCACGACATCGGCGGCGCGATCGCGCAGCTTTTCGCCGTCGAGCACCCGCAACGGGTGCGGCGGCTGATGCTGATCGACAGCGTGTGCCGGGACTCGTGGCCGTCACCGACCTGGCGGCGGATCATCGAAGAGCACGGCGACGACCACGCGCGGCTGCCGCAGCAGGACTTCGAGCAGATCCTCACGCGGCAGTTGCAGTCGGCGGTCGCGACGCCGATGGCGGAGCCGGTGCTCGACGCCTACTTGGAACCGCATCGAGGTCCGCTGGGTCGCATGTCGTTCTTCGAGCACCAAGTGCGCCACTACGACTCGCGGCCCACTCGGGAGATCGCCGCGCGCCTGCCGGAACTCACGATGCCCACGCGGGTGCTGTGGGGCGAGCAGGACCGCTGGCAACCGGTGGAACTCGGCGAATGGCTCGCCCGCACGATCCCGGGCGCCGAGCTGGCCGTGATCCCGGCGGCCGGGCACTTCCTTCCCGAGGAAGCGCCCGGCCGGGTCGCCGCGGAGATCCGGAGCCTGCTCGGGGAATCTTGAGAGGATTCCTCAGTACGTGTAGAAGCCGCGGCCGGACTTCTTGCCGTAGTGCCCGGCGTCGACCATCCGCTGCAGCAGCGGCGGCGCGGCGTACAGCGGCTCCTTGAACTCCTCGTACATCGAGTCGGCGACGGACTTCATGGTGTCCAGCCCGATCATGTCCGACAGCGTCAGCGGCCCCATCGGGTGCGAGCAGCCCAGGACCATGCCGTTGTCGATGTCCTCGGCGGAGGCCACGCCGCTCTCGTACATCCGCACCGCGGACAGCAGGTACGGCACCAGCAGCGCGTTGACCACGAACCCGGCCCGGTCCTTGGCGCGGATGGCCTGCTTGCCGAGCTGTCCGGTGGCGAAATCGGAAGCTCGCTGCACGGTCTGCTCCGAGGTCGCCAGCGAGGGCACCAGCTCGACCAGCTTCATCACCGGCACCGGGTTGAAGAAGTGCACGCCGAGCACCTGCTCGGGCCTGCCGGTGGCGCCCGCGAGCTTGGCGATCGGGATGGAGGAGGTGTTCGAGGCCAGGATCGCGTCCGCGCCGGTGACCCGGTCCAGTTCGGCGAACACGCTGGTCTTGAGCTGCTCGTTCTCCGCGATGGCCTCGACGACCAGCTGCCGGTCGGCGAAGTCGGCCAGCGAGGTGGTGAACCGCAGCCGCCCTAGCGCGGCGTCCCGGTCGGCTTCGGCGAGCTTGCCGCGCTGCACGGCGCGCTCCAGCGAGCCGGTGATGCGCTGCCTGCCGGCTTCGACGGCTTCCTCGCTGACCTCGGAGACCAGCACGTCGAGCCCGGAGCGGGCGTTGACCTCGGCGATGCCGGCTCCCATTAGGCCGGAGCCCACCACGCCCACGCGTTCGATCTTCGTCACCACACCGATCCTTCCGTCCGCGACTCGGCCGCTGCCGAACGACAGCCCGGATGATGTCAAAACGAACGGTTACCGGTCGGTAAGGGGTGCGGTAGGCCACGCCGGTGCGGTCAGGTGGGAGCTCGAAGAAGCCGGACCGCTGCTTGCACGGCCCGGCTTCCTGCCTCCCGGAGCCCCCCGCCACTGACCCCCTGGAGCGAGCCACACTACAGCAACGAACGTGGACGGATCTACGTCTCGCGGCCACATGTGTGGACATCTTTCACGGCATCGGCGGTGTCCCGGAGATCGCCACGCCTTAGAGTCGTGTCCGTGGAGCCCGCGCCCGACTTCTCCGCCAGCCCCGCTTCGGGAAGCGCGATCAGCGTGCACGTGTTCGCCGAGCGGCTGACCGAGCTGCTGGAGGCGCAACCCGATCCGGAAACCGGCAAGCCCTACGGCAGCGAGCGGATGGCCACGCTGCTGACCGAGCGCGGCGTGCGGATGTCCGGCACGCACATGTGGCACCTGCGCACCGGCCGCGCGGTGCCGCGGCTGACCGAGGTGGTCGCGTTCGCCGAGTTCTTCGGCGTGGGCCTGGACTTCTTCGATCCGGCGATCTCGCGGGACCTGCTGGCGCAGTGGCGGCTGGCCGGGCAATTCCGCAGGCAGGGGGTCGAGGAGGTGGCGCTGCGCCAGCTCACCGGGCAATTCCCGGAGCAGGATCGTCCGCACGTGGCCGAGGCGATTCTCGGGGTCTTGCAAGGGTTCAAGGCGCTGCGCGCGGATCAGTTGCCGGGTTCGCCCGACGACCGGAGCCCGACCGAACCCCTCGAACGGCCCCGGCAGGACGGCAAGCGCGGCAAGGGCCGGAAAAGCTCATGAGGTTCCTGGTGTGGAGCGAAGGCGGGCGGGCGCGTTCGCGCTGGATGCTGCGCAGGCGCAGCGCGCGGCGGTAGTTGCAAAAATTGCACGTGATAGTGGTGCATTAACTATTGCTGTAGTTACTAAACCTTTTACAATGGAAGGTAAAAGAAAAATGAATTTTGCCAATGAAGGTTTAAGCAAACTAAAAGAAGC
>NZ_JAFRFW010000174.1:0-5040 GCF_017434145.1 Saccharopolyspora sp.
CCGGGGGCGGTCGCCGAGTCGGTGCGGCTGATGGTCGAGTCGCTCTCGGCCACCGACTTCCAGACCGCGGTGCAGACGCTCGGGCAGCGCACCCCCGTGGAATTCCCGCCGCTGCCGCCGGAAGGCGAGCCGTGAGCGGGCGGCTCACCCCGGCGTGATCCGGCGCGCGTCCCGCCATCGAGTCCGGCGCGTCCCGCCAACGACACCGTTGCGCGGCGAGCTCCTGCCGACGCGACCGACCGCCGCGGAACGTTCCCACCGGGGTCGCCCTTGCGAGCCGACCGGCTCCGACCAGCGACCATTCGGGTGAATCCCCGGCGAAACGGGTACGCGGAGCGTCCCCTGGGCAAGCATGTTTCTGGATCACACATGCTGACCAGGGGGAGGAACATGAAAATCCGCAGGAAAGGCCTGGTGCGCAGTCCCCGCCGGACGACCGGCTCGCGGATACGGGGCCACGCGGCGCTCGCGGCGATGGCGCTGCTGCCCGCACTGCTCTGCGCACCCGCCACTGCGGTGGCGGCCGAGAACGCCGGACCGCAGGTCGACAAGGGCTTCGAGCTTCGCACGCCGAACCGGGAGTACCTGGACATCGCGAACGAGATCCGGGACCAGCACACCAGGGTCGGGGTTCAGACCCTGCTGAAGGACGCCAACCGGACCGCCGGAACGGAAGGCGACAAGGGTTGCAACGCACCGGAAGGCGCCGCGCACACCTTCTGCTTCCAGCCCCAGGTCGACGGGCAGGGCGACGACCAGAACACCGAGGCCTGGTACCCGCAGGGCGTCACGACCGTCTCCGACGCGGTCGCCGACGAGCAGTGGGGCGCGCGGAAGCCGGTCGTGACCAGCTGGTACAGCAAGGGGGACCAAGGCGTCCGGCTGTCGTTCCTCGACCCGGCGACGAAGAAGTACCGGCACGTCCTGCTGATGATCCCCGACCGCGACGACCAGAACGACCCGACGTTGCGGCCGCTCACCAGCGGCGGGAAGAGCATCCACGCCGGCGGCATCGCGTGGTACGGCAAGAATCTCTACGTGGCCGACACCAACGGCGGTATCCGGGTGTTCAACACCGACTACATCCTCGACCTCGAGGGCAGCGGCGACCCCGCGGCCGGGGACTACCGGTACGTGATGCTCCAGGTGGGCGCCTACGTCAAGGTGCAGGAGCCGGCGGGCGAGTGCGGCACCGGACCGACCCGCTTCTCCTACATCGGCCTGGACCGCAGCACCAAGCCGGACCGGTTGATCACCGGTGAGTACTGCGGCGGCGGCAAGGATGCCCCGAACGGCCGGGTCATGACCTGGAACCTGGACAACGGCAGGATCGCACCCGTTTCCGGCGATTCGGAACGGTTCCGGCCGCAGGAGGCGCACACGCTGCCGACCGGGTACGTCCAGGGCGCTTCGGTGCACGACGGGAAGTGGTACTTCACGCATCGGGGCGAAGGCACCGGGGGCTACGACAAGGATGCCTACTACCTTTCGCGCGCCACCGAGAAGGACGGCGAGCTCGTGCTCGACGCGAAGGACGCGGTCGGAACGCCGGACGGACGGGGCCCATCCGAGGACCTGTCCTACTACAACAGCAGCGACCACCTCTGGACGCTGACGGAGAAGCCGGGAAGCCGGGCGATCTACAGCCTGCAACCGCCGAGCTGATCCCACCAGCAGCGGCGCCGGCGCCTCCCCCGGACTCAGGCGGAAGCGCCGGTTCCGGCCGCTCGCACAAGACGAAACAGCCGGAGTCGCGGCCGTCGTCACATCCCGGACGAGCGCGTCGTTGTTCCGGCCGGAAGGCTCGGACCCGACCGTGCCGCGAGGAGGCTCCCGATGCCGCGGACTTGGTTGCACCACATCGCCGCGCTCGATCCGGCGACCGACGACCAGGAGATCTACCGGATCTCGATCGGGCACGAGTTCCCGTTCGACTACCAGCGCGCGCTGGAGTTCGCGCTGTTCCGCACCTACTGCGTGCCGAGCATCTCGGCGCTGCTGGCCGCCACCGGCGAGTTCGAGAAGCGCCCGCAGCAGCGCTACGACGACACCGCGCTGCTGATGGCCGAACTCGCCGAGCACGGCTACGACTCGGAACGCGGCAAGCAGGCGCTGCGGGTGATCAACCGGGCGCACGGCCGCTACGTGATCAGCAACGACGACATGCTCTACGTGCTGTCGACG
This sequence comes from Saccharopolyspora sp., assembly GCF_017434145.1. NCBI lineage: Bacteria > Bacillati > Actinomycetota > Actinomycetes > Pseudonocardiales > Pseudonocardiaceae > Saccharopolyspora > Saccharopolyspora sp. Next base: position 2,185 of record NZ_JAFRFW010000174.1, read on the forward strand.
TTCGTCTACGACCCGATCGACTGGATCGCGCAGTTCGGCTGGCGGCCGCTGCACGCCAACGAGCGCGCGGCCGCGTTCCACTACTTCCAAGCCGTCGGCAACCGGATGGGGATCAAGGACATCCCGGAGACCTTCGAGGAATTCCGCCGGTTCAAGCTGGATTTCGAGGCCGAGCACTTCCGCTACACCGACACCAACCACGCCATCGGCCGCTACACGCTGGAGCTGTTCTGCTCCTGGTTCCCGAAACCGCTGCGGCCGGTGGTGTCGCTGGGCGTGCGCAGCCTGCTGGACGAGCGGATGCTGACCGCGTTCGGCTTCCGCGCCGCCCCGGCATGGGTGGGAGCGGTTTCCCGCGGCGCGTTGCGCGCGCGCTCGGCGGTGGTGCGGCGGTTGCCGGAGCGCAAGGTCTCGAAGGCCGCGCAAGACCCGGGCAACCGCAGCTACCCGAACTACCCGAACGGCTACACCCCGCAAGACCTGGGCGCCCCGGCTCCGGTCGGCATCGACCCGAGCTGGCTGCGCCGCAAGACCAGCTGAACCCGCGGCGGGGCCGGGAACCCGGCCCCGCCGCCCGGCTCAGCTCGCAGTGGCCAGCGTCAAGGCGAAATCGCCCGCTTCGTCGGTCCACCAACGGCTGAGCTCGAAACCGGCGGCGGCCAGCTCGCCCGCCACCCGCGCGCGCCGGAACTTCGCCGAGACCTCGGTGCGGATGTCCTCGCCCGCGGCGAATTCCACGGTCAGGTCGAGCCCGGTGATGTGCACCCGCATCGGGCGGGTGGCGCGCAGCCGGATCTCGATCCACTCCTGCTCGGCGTTCCACTGCGCGACGTGCTCGAACGCCGCCGGGTCGAACTCGGCGCCGAGTTCGCGGTTGAGCACCCGCAGCACGTTGCGGTTGAACTCGGCGGTCACGCCCTGGGCGTCGTCGTAGGCGCGCACCAGCCTTCCGGAGTCCTTGACCAGGTCGGTGCCCAGCAGCAGCCACTCCCCCGGCCGCAGCGCGGATCGCACCGCGGAGAGGAACTCCGCGCGCTCGGCGGGCAGCAGGTTGCCGATGGTGCCGCCGAGGAACGCCACCATCCGGCCGCGACCCGGTGGGACCGAAGCCAGCTCGGTGGTGAAGTCGCCGACGATGCCGCGCACCGCCAGGTCCGGGTAGTCCCGCGCGATGGCGTCGATCGCCGCGCGCAGCGCGGACTCCGAGACGTCCAGCGGCACGAACTCCTGCAACGTGCCGGTTTTGCGCAGGGCCTCCAGCAGCAGCCGGGTCTTCTCCGAGGAACCCGACCCCAGCTCCACCAGCGTTCCCGCACCCGCCGCCTCGGCGATCTCGACCGCGTGCCGGGCGAGGATGTCGTGCTCGGCACGGGTTTGGTAGTACTCCGGCAGTTCGGTGATCCGCTCGAACAGCTCGCTGCCCGCGGCGTCGTAGAACCACTTCGGCCGCAGCCACTTCGGCTCGTCGGTCAGTCCTTCGCGGACGTCGGCGCGCAGTTCCCGCGCCGCGTCGGCCTCGGTGAAGTGCACGGTCAGCTCGGGTTGGCTCACGGGTGTTCCCCCTCCGGAAGTGGTGTGACGCGCACGGTGCTGGAATCGGCCACCACGAGGTGGCGATCCGGCACCGGCTCCCAATCGCTGTCGTCGCCGAACGGTTCGGACGAGACCGTCACCGAGTCCTCGGTGCGGCGCAGTGCAAGCGCATGGCTCCAGGTCGTGGCGTACACGGTGGAGCCGTCGGTCAGCAGCAGGTTCAGCCGGGAGTCCGGGCGCACGGCTGCGACCTGGTCGATCACCTCGCACACCGCCAGCGCCGGGTCCTGCCCGGCGTGCAGGCGTTGCCGCAGCAGCGCCCACAGCACCGCGGAGTCCGTGGGCGCCTCCAAGGTCATCAGGTCGATCACGTCGAGTTCCGCGGCGGCCTTGGCCAGCGAGTCCGGCCAGCCGGCGACCACTCCGTTGTGGCTGAACAGCCAGGTGCCGTCGGTGAACGGCGCGCAGGCGGTCTCGATCACCGGCATTCCCACCGTGGCCGAGCGCACCGCCGCGAGCACCGCGCTCGCCCGCTGCCTGCGCGCCAGCCCCGCGAACGCGGTGTCCGTCCACATCGGAACGGCGCTGCGGAACCGCTCCGGTGCACCCTGCTCGTACCAGCCGGCGCCGACGCCGTCGACGTTCACGGTGCCGCCGCCGCGCATGTCGCGCGGCGACCAGGTCTGCACCAGCAGCGAATGCCGCGGGCGCAGCAACAACTCCTCCAGCGTCACCGCCGGACCCAGGTAGGCCAGATGACGGCACATCCCGGGTCAGCCGAACTCGCCCGCGCGCGGCGTGCGCGCGCAGCGGAATCCGGTGAAGATCTGCCGCCGGATCGGGAAGTCCCAGTTGCGGAACGTCCCGCGGCAGGCGGCCTCGTCGGTGCCGAACGAGCCGCCGCGCAGCACCTTGTAGTCCGGGCCGAAGAACACCTCGGAGTACTCCCGGTACGGGAAGGCGTTGAAACCCGGGTACGGCAGGAAGTCCGTCGCCGTCCACTCCCACACGTCGCCGATCAGCTGCCGCGCGCCGCAAGGCGCTTCGCCGCGCGGATACGCCCCGGCGGGTGCGGGCCGCAGGTGCCGCTGGTTGAGGTTGGCGTGCTCCGGCGACGCGTCCTCATCGCCCCACGGGTAACGCAGCGAGCGGCCGCTGCGCGGGTCGTACCGGGCCGCCTTCTCCCACTCCTGCTCGGTCGGCAGCCGATTGCCCGCCCAGCGGGCGTACGCCTCGGCTTCGTAGAAGCTGACGTGCATGACCGGCTCGTCACCCGGCACCGGTTCGACGTGCCCGAAGCGGCGGCGCATCCAGCGATCGCCG
>NZ_JAFRFW010000175.1:0-4360 GCF_017434145.1 Saccharopolyspora sp.
AGCGCGCCGACCAGCAGCACCGCGCTGATCAGCGCCGGGATCGCGCCGATCACCAGCAGCTTCGGCGAACGCAGGAGCACGCGGAAGCCGGTGCCGAGCGTGCGGGCACCGGTGAGGAAGTTCTGCACTGGTTCTCCTGGGACTGCTGTACCGGAGCCCCCACGCTATCCGGTCCTCCTGGAGTGAACGGACCGTTCGTCCGAACCACTGGGGCGAACAGTCCGTTCACTGAGATCCGACCGCGGCGACCGGGCCGACCGGACCAACTCCTTACCCCGGCCGGGTGATCCACTGCACTATGCCGTAACACTGGTCGGCCAGCGGGTATCGGACTCCGCACGACTCGCGACGCACCGGCGCCGCCCGAGCCGAGAAGGGGCAACCGTGTTGGGACAGCAGCCGACGATCCTCGACCGCATCCGGCACGGTCAGCCGCGCAACCGGCACCTGCGGGGGCTGTGGCGGCTCACCAAGAAGACGGTGGCCGCCAGCTCCCGGCACCGGCTCACCGGACTGGCCGGGGAGGCCGCGTTCTTCACCCTCATCTCGCTGCCGCCGGTGCTGCTGGGGCTGGTGGGCACGCTCGGCTACCTGGCGGGCGTGCTCGGCGGTGGCACCGTCGCGGCGGTGCGGAACTCGCTGGTGCACGGCGCGTCCGCGGTGCTGTCCCAGCAGGCCATCGACCAGATGATGCAGCCGGTGCTGGACGAGGTGCTCAGCACCGGGCGGGCCGGGATCATCTCGCTCGGGTTCGTGCTGGCGCTGTGGTCCGGTTCGGCGGCGCTGAACGTCTACATCGACACGATCTCGGTGGTCTACGGGCTCGGCGGGCAGCGCAATCTGGTGCGGCAGCGGCTGATGTCGGTGGGGCTGTACACGGCCGCGCTGTTCGGCGGGATCGTGCTGCTGCCGCTGCTGGCGGTGGGGCCGTCGGTGATCGCCGGGTGGTTCCCGCAGGCCGCGGTCGTGGTGTACGCGCTGTACTGGCCGCTGATCGTGGTCGGTTCGATCGCGTCGCTGAGCACGCTGTACGTGCTGTCCGTCCCGCTGCGCACGCCTTGGCTGGAGCACGTGCCGGGGGCCGCGCTGGCGTTGCTGGTGTGGCTGGGCGGCAGTTTCGGGCTGCGGATCTACCTGGACGTGACCATCGAGCACTCCCCGGTCTACGGCGCGCTGGCGGCTCCGATGGGCGTGCTGCTGTGGCTCTACGTCACCGCGTTCGCGGTGCTGCTCGGCGCCACGATCAATGCGGAGTTGGACAGCGTTCAGCCGTCCCGTGCCACGGCGCGGGCCCGTCGCGCACTCGAACTCCCCGGTTCTCCGGAAGCCCCGGAATCCCCGGATTCCTGAGCGCCCGGCGCGAAAACGACGCACAAGTCACAGCGCAGAGATCCGCTCATTTGTTAGGTTAGCCTTCCTTGTCGACTTGGAGGGAAGCGCGATGACCTCTGCCCGAACCCCGCACGCCCGGTTCGGCCGCCGTGCGTTCCTCGCCGGTGCCACCGGCCTCGCCGCCGCCGGACTGTCCGCCTGCGCCGGTGGTTCCCCCGCCGGCCGAGCGGCACCGGCGGCGCGGATCCCCAACAAGTTCGGCACCGCGGAGGTTCCCGCCGCGCCCGGCAACATCGTCACGCTGGGCATCACCGACCACGACGCGGCGCTGCCGCTGGGCGTGGTGCCCGCCGGGCTGACCCAGTGGGGACCGTGGCAGTCCGGCGTCGGCCCGTGGGTGGAGCCGATGCTGCGCGGGCAGCACCCGAAGCTGCTGGGCAGCGAGGTCGACGTGGAGCAGGTCATCGCGCTGGCGCCGGAGGTGATCGTCGGGCTGCAGAGCGCGCTCACGCAGGACCAGTACAACCGGCTCTCCGCGTTCGCCCCGGTCGTGGCGCAGCCGCCCGGCTCGATCGACTACGGCGTGAACTGGCGGGTGCAGGCCGAGACGATGGGCCGCGCGCTGGGCAAGAAGGCCGAGGCGGACAGGCTGATCGCGGACACCCAAACCCGCATCGACCGCACCCGGCAGGCCAACCCGCAGTTCGAGGGCCGCACGCACGTGACGGTGCGCACCGACTCCGCGGGCACCTACGCCGCCTACACCAAGCAGGACGCGCGGACGGCGCTGCTCGAGCAGCTCGGCCTGAAGCTGGCCCCCTCGATCGACGACCTGGACGACGGCGGCAAGTTCAACGTGAAGGTCAGCAAGGAGCAGGTGTCGCTGCTGGATGCGGACGTGGTCATCGTGACCACCGCCAAACCGTCCGACGTGGCGACGGTGCGGGCCGATCCGCTGCTGAACAACCTGCCGGCGGCCAAGCGCGGTTCGCTGCTGCTGCTGGACGACTACGACGTGACGATGGCGCTCGGGTCGGCGACGGTCACCAGCATCCCGTTCGCGCTGCAGCGGTTGACGCCGATGATCACGCAGGCGTTGCAGCGGGCCTGATCTCCACCGCTCACGCAGGAGTCCGGGCGGTGTAGGCGCGCTGCGTCGGTTGGTCCTCCAACGCCCGCCGGTCCCAGCCGCCGTTCTCGGCAGCGGCTTCGTAGCTGGTCCGCAGGAACCGCAGCAGCGTGCCGTCCGGGTCTTCGGCAGTGCGCACCGCGTCGTAGGGCAGTACGAACTCGCCGAGTTCCGGGTGGTAAGCGGCTTCGCCCGGCTGCACCGGATGATCCTGGAAACCGGCCGGTTCCGGGTAGGCGTAGGCGTAGAACAAGCCCTCGCCCGCACCGCCGGGCCAGAAGCCGCAGCTGCTGAGCTCGTGCGAGTACCCCTCCACCATGACCCGGTCCGGGCAGTTCGGCGCCCCGCCCGGATGCCGCGGTGCCGGGCGCCCGGAGAACCGGGTCACCGCGAGGTCCATCGCGCCCCAGAAGAAGTGCACCGGACTGACCTTGCCGGTGAATTCGGCGCGGAACCGGCTCAGCACGCGGTGCGCGGCCACCAGCTGGCGCCACCAAAGGTGCGCGGCCGCGGGATCGTAGGAGGCGTGCAGGGTGTCCTCGGCGAACGGCACGGCTTCTTCGATCTCGTTGGGCACCGGCTGGATCGAGGTGTGCAGGCCCAGCGCGTCCAGCCCGGCCATCGTCTCCTCGTAGAACAGCGCCACCGGTTTCGGTTCCAGCCCGACCCGCCGCTCGTCCCCGGTGGACGAGCGGATGCGCAGCACGTGCTCGCAGAAGTCGAACTCGGCGTCGAACACGCCGGTTTCGGAGGGCACCGCCGAGGTGGTCAGCCCGCGCGGGGTCACGTACAACGCCACCTGCCACCAGTGGTTCACCAGCGGTGCGTGCGCCATCCGGACCTTGCCGACGATCTGCGTCCACATGTGCAGCGTTTCCCGCGTTTCCGCCCAGTCGGCGACCCGCAGGCTCGGCCATTGCTCCATCGCGGCCTCCTTCCCCGGAGGCCCATGGTGAGTCCGCGTTCAGCTGAACGCAGCCGTCACACCGGCGGCCGGACACCGGGCAGCTTGCCCGCGCCGTTGCAGTGCGGGCAGGTCCGCCACTCGCCCATCGTCATGCCGGTCTGGGTGTCGGTGGTCGCCTGGATCAGGTAGAGCCGCGGCTCGCTCAGCTTGCGGAACCCGGCGCAGCCGAAGCACACCGTGTTCGGTCCTTCTTCGAAGCCGGGTCCGTCTTGCTCGTCGCGGTCGTTCATGCGCCCATCGTCGCGCACTCGGGTGCGCGGGGCGCAGCCCCTCGCCGCGCTCGCGCCACCGCGGGCGCCCGCATCAACTTTCCGGAAATTGCGCGATCCATTTTCCGCTAGCAAATTTCCTGCGGAAAAGACCGCCGATCGGCGGATAAACCTACCCGGTTTCGATCCGATACAACCAGGAAAGGACCGAAAACCAGGAGGCGACGAATGGGCAAACGAGACTCCGACCGGGACGGGCAGGGAAAACCGCAACCGGACAAGTGGGAGACCTGGCAAAGCGACGACGACGGCAACAAGCACGAACGCCCCGGCGGCGAGAAGAAGTAGGCAGCGGTGCCGGATTGGCGCGAGCGGCTCGCGGTGCCGCGTGCGGCCTTCATCCCCGCGGTGATCTGGGACTACGAGCCGGAGACCGACGAGTTCACCAGGATCAGCAGGGATTCCGAACCGGCGCGGTGGCGCGGGATGGTGGCCGCGGACCAGCCGATCACCACGCAACTGGACGACGGGCAGCCCGACGACGGGCAGCCGCACGACCGCACCCGCGTCCCGAGCAGTTCGTGCAGCCAGCCGTCGCTGGTCGCGGACATGCTGGACGCGCTGGACGTGCGTCCAGGGCACCGAGTGCTGGAAATCGGCACCGGAACCGGCTGGAACGCGGCTTTGCTCTGCGAACGGGTCGGCGGAACCGGGCAGGTGGTC